>NZ_RCCC01000001.1:300000-440000 GCF_003663825.1 Acidovorax sp. 106
TCACCAACGCCACCAGCACCACCGCCTCACCAATGGTGTGGTACACGCTCTTGACCGAGCGGTCGATGAACACCGAGTTGTCGTTGGCCACGTCGATAGTGATGTCAGCGGGCAGGTCTGCCTTCAAGGTGGGCAGCATGGCGCGCACACCGGCAGACAACTCCAGCGGGTTGGCCGTGGCCTGGCGGATCACGCCCATCGAGATGGCTTCGCGGCCATTGAGACGCACGCGGCTGCGGTCGCTGGCGGCGCTTTCTTCCACCCGAGCCACATCGCGCATGCGCACCGGAAAGCCGCTGACCGTGCGGATGACGATGTCAGAGAACTGCGCCGGGCGTGCCAGCTCCGTCTGCGAGGTCACGCTGAACTCGCGCTGCTGCGACTCGATGCGGCCCGCAGGCAGCTCCAGGTTGTTGCGGCGAATGGCGTCTTCCACGTCCTGCGTGGTGAGGCGGTAGCCGGCCATGCGCTCGGGGTCCAGCCAGATGCGCATGGCATAGCGGCGCTCGCCGTAAATCGGCACATCGGCCACGCCCGTCACCGTCTGCAGCCGAGGCTTGACGATGCGGTTGAGCAGGTCATTGATTTCGAGCGGGCTGCGCGTGTCGCTGCTGAAGGCCAGCCACATCACGGGCGAGGCATCGGCCTCCACCTTGGCGATGACGGGTTCGTCCACCGCGTCGGGCAGGCGGTTGCGCACGCGGGCGGTGCGGTCACGCACCTCGGCGGCGGCGTTGTCGGCGTCTTTCTCCAGGCGAAAGCGCACACTGATCTGGCTTTGCTCGGCGCGGCTGATGGAGGTGATCACGTCCACCGCATCAATACCGGCAATCGAGTCTTCGAGCGGCTTGGTGACCTGGGATTCAATCACCTCGGCCGAGGCCCCCGCATAGCGCACGCTCACGGTGACCACGGGTTCGTCGATCTTGGGGTACTCACGCACCGTCAGGCGGGTGAAGCTGACGGCCCCCACCAGCAAGACCAGCAAGGACAGGACGGTGGCGAAGACCGGCCGACGGATGGAGATTTCAGCAAGTTGCATGGCGGGCGTCGGGCGATGTCAAAAATGCAGAACTCAGGAGGAACGCGCGCCACGGGCCGCGCGCGTGGGGCCAGGCGGCACCGCAGGCTCTGCCGCCCCTTGGCACGGATTGGCAACGCGCGCATCGGGCAGCCCAGGCTGCGGGCTGGCAGCAGCAGATGCTGCGCGGGTGCTGGTCGCCACCACCGTGGCGGAGGCCACAGCGGGGACTGCAGCCGCTGTGTCTGTGGCCGATGCAGGTGGGGTTGGGGTTGCCGCCGCCGCTGCCTTGGCATCGCCCGCAGACTGACCCAGCTCCACCACGCGCACGGCCAAACCATCGCGCTGCAAGCGTTGCTGCCCGGCGGTCACCACCACGTCCCCAGCGGCCAACCCTTCCACCACCTCGACAAAGCCAGGGGTGCGGGCCCCCAGGCGCACCGGGGTGCGTTTGGCAATCTTGCTGCCCTCTTCCTTGCCGGGCACGATGCGCAGCACATAGGGGGAGGTGCCATCGGGCACGATGGCCTCCTCAGGGATCACACGGGCGTCTGCACGCTCGCCAAACACCGCTGTCACGCGGGCAAACATGCCGGGGCGCAACTGCAAGCGGCGGTTGTCGATGCAACCGCGCACGGCAATGGAGCGCCCATCGGCGTCAATCTGCGGGTTGATGGCCTGCACCACCGCCGCATACTGCACACCCGGCAGCGCATCGAAGGCCACACGGGCCAGTTGGCCAGGTTTGACCTTGTCCTGCAGCCGCTCGGGCAGGCGGAAGTCCACATACACCGCGTCCAGGTCTTCCACGTTGACGATGTCGGCGCCATCCTTGAGGTAGTCGCCCACATTCACACCCCGAATGCCCGCGATGCCATCGAAGGGCGCCAGGATGCGCAGGCGCTGCGCCGTGGCCTCTGACAGGGCCAGCTTGGCCTCAGCCACTTCAAGGTTGGCAGCACTTTCGTCCACCGAGCGCTGGCTGATGAAGCCCTGGGCCACCAGCTCCTGGTTGCGTTTGTGGTTGGCGCGGGCAATCGACAACTCAGCCCGGCTTTGCTGCACCTGGGCCCGGGGCAACTGGTCGTCCAGTTGCACCAGCAACTGGCCCTTGTGCACCCGCTGTCCATCGCGAAAGTTCAAATGGGTGATGCGCCCACTGATTTCAGGCCGCAGCACCACGCTGCGCCGTGACCGCAGGCTGCCCACGGCCTCGGCGTCGTCGCGCAAGGCCATCTGGCGCACAGCGGTGGCTTCCACCATCACAGGCTTTCCACCGCCTTGAGGCGCCGACTTGGCCTGAGGGACTGCCGCATCGGGGCGCGAAGCCTTTGAGGGTGACTGGAGCCACCAGGCCGCACCGGAAGCAGCAGCCAAACCGATAACCGCAAAAACGACGTATTTGTTCTTGAGCGCCATGGATCCATCAAACCTGGGGAGTTGCGACATGCAGCGAAGCAATGTATCAGTGCGTACCAAGTTGTGCATTCACTTTGGCGCTTACCCCCGTGGTCTGTTGTGCAAGTTTTACACAAGCTTTACACGCAGCCATGGCGCAGTGCGCTTCACACCTCTGGCAAGGCGCTTTGCGCTGAGCCCGCGCCTTGCGCCCAGGGGAGGGCTCTCACATCAACGGCCGTTGGCCTTGTCCACGCCTTTGTTGGCCAGCGCGTCTGCCCGTTCATTGCCCGGATCGCCCGAGTGGCCCTTGACCCAGCGCCATTCAATGCGGTGGCCCCCCGTGCTCACCAGCGCGTCCAGACGCTTCCACAACTCCACATTCTTGACCGGCTGGTTGGATGACGTGCGCCAGCCTTTGGCCTTCCAGCCATGAATCCACTCGGTGATGCCTTTGCGCACATATTCGCTGTCCAGAAACAGTGTGACGGCGCAGGGCCGCTTGAGGGCTGTGAGCGCCTCGATCACCGCCATCAGCTCCATGCGGTTGTTGGTGGTGCCCAGCTCACCGCCAAACAACTCTTTTTCCAGCGTGCCTGAACGCAGCAGCACCCCCCAACCCCCTGGCCCAGGGTTGCCTTTGCATGCGCCATCTGTGTATATCTCGACCTGGTTCAAACTGGATTCCTGCAAATGTGAAGATGATGAATAGGAGGGCGTGAGAGCACAGAGCCCCCAATCGCACTGCGCAGCGGCAAGCCATGCGTGGCCTGCGCAGCCCCTGGGTCAACGCCTGCGCACCGGGCCACCTGGGTCCGTGCGCCGCACCACGGGCACCGTGGCGGCCACGCGGGCCTTGCCAGAGCGCCAGGCAGGGCCCAGCAGGCGCATGCCATGGACACGCTTGACCGCTACCAAAAAATAGGCCGCGCCAAAAATGGGCCACCACTTTTCGCCCAGCGGGTCCACCCAGGCAAAGCGCTCCAGCCACTCGGCACTGCGCACCGCTGGACGATAACAGCCAAACTGGGCCGACTCGACCTCAAAGCTCAACAATCGCAGCCAGTCACGCAAGCGCCCAAAGCCAATGAACTCACCAGCATCTGGCAAGTACAGCGAGCCCCCCATCCAGCGCTGGCACAAGCGCACCCGCATCTGGCGCAGGGCCCACAGGCTCAGGGGGTTGAGCCCGGCAATCACCACACGCCCCTCGGGCACCAGTACACGCTCGACCTCGCGCAGGGCCATGTGCGGGTCCTCGCTCAACTCCAGGGTGTGGGGCAACACCACCAGGTCCAGGCTGGCACTGGGAAACGGCAACGCCACAGGCTCGGCCCACAAGGCCACCGCGCGCGGCGCATCAGGGGGGATGGGGCCGCCCCAGTCGCCCGGTTCATTCAGCAATGCATCTGCGCCCAAGGCAAGCCACTGGTGCGGCATGCGGTTGGTGCGCAGGCCATCAATGCGGGGCATGCCCAGCTGCACAGCGTGGTAGCCAAAGATGTCGGCCACAGCCTCGTCCATGCAAGCCTGCTCCCAGGCCAGCAGGTACCGTCCAGGCGCAGAGTCGAACCACTGGTGCAAATCTATAATTTGAGAGCTCATGAACTTGCTGCCGCTACCCGCCTTTACCGACAACTACATCTGGATGCTGCACGACGCGCAGCATGCGGTGGTGGTGGACCCTGGAGACCCCGCGCCCGTGCTGGAGGCGCTGCAGTCGATGGATCTGTCCTTGCAGGCAATTCTAGTCACCCACCACCATGCCGATCATGTCGGTGGCGTAGGGGTTTTGCGTGAGCACACCGGGGCCCGCGTGTACGGCCCGGCAGGCGAAGACATCCCCCGGCCCCTCACTGGCCTGAGCCAGGGCGATCAGGTGAAGGTGCTGGGCCTCACGCTGGACGTACTGGACGTACCCGGACACACCGCCGGGCACATTGCTTATTACGGTGCTGGCGTTGGAGGCGGGGGCGAGCCCATGCTGTTCTGTGGCGACACCTTGTTCTCGGGTGGCTGTGGTCGGTTGTTTGAGGGGACTCCGGCACAAATGCACACATCGCTCAGCCAGCTCAGTGCACTGCCCGACAACACACGGGTATGCTGCGCGCACGAATACACACTCTCTAACCTGAAATTTGCGCTGGCGGTGGAACCCGCCAACGCAGCACTGCTCAACTACAACGCCTGGTGCCTGGCCCAACGGGCCGCCAACCGCCCCACGTTGCCATCCCACATGGCGCTGGAGCGCAGCATCAACCCATTCCTGCGGGTTCAGCAGCCAGAGGTTGCACGAGCAGCCAAGGCCCACGCGCCGCAGATCGACAGCAACGACGCAATCGCCGTACTGGCCGCATTGCGCACTTGGAAGAACGAGTTTCGATGAAATTTCTGCACATTGCCAGCCTGCTTGGCATGCTGTGGCTGACAGGCTGCGCCACCACCGGTGGAGCGCCGGATACCGCCAGCAACTCGCCCAACGAAACACCCACCAGCCGGCAGGCAGGCCACACGCCACTCATCCCCAAGGGGCCGCTGCAACCCATCACGGCCGCCAATGCCTCTAGCCGCGAAGTGGCATCGCTCTCCGCTCCCGCCGATCTGTGGGATCGCATCCGGCGCGGCTTTGCCATGCCCGACCTGCAACACGATCTGGTGCAAGACCGCGAGCAGTGGTATGCCAGCCGACCAGACTACATGCAGCGCATGACCGAGCGCTCCAGCAAATACCTCTTTCACATCGTCGAGGAACTGGAGCGGCGCGGCATGCCCACCGAGCTGGCCCTGCTGCCTTACATTGAAAGCGCCTTCAACCCACAGGCCGTCTCCAGCGCCAAGGCAGCGGGCATGTGGCAATTCATGCCCGCCACCGGCAACTACTTCGACCTGAAGCAAAACGCGTTTCGCGATGACCGGCGCGATGTGCTGGCCTCCACCCGTGCAGCGCTGGACTACCTGCAAAAGCTCTACGGCATGTTTGGCGATTGGCACCTGGCACTGGCCGCCTACAACTGGGGCGAAGGCAGCGTGGGCCGTGCCATTGCGCGCAACCAAAAGGCAGGCCTGGGCACCAGCTACACCGACCTGAACATGCCCGCAGAAACACGCATGTATGTACCCAAGCTGCAGGCCGTCAAAAACATCGTGGCCAACCCGGATGCCTTCAAGACCGAACTGCCACTGATTGAGAACCACCCCTATTTCCAGACGGTGGACGTTACCCACGACATCGATGTGTCGCTGGTGGCGAGCCTTGCAGGCATCCGCGAAGCAGATTTCAAGGCGCTGAATCCCTCTTTCAACAAACCCGTGATCCTGGCCGCAGGCACCCCACAGATCCTCTTGCCCTGGGACAACGCCAAAGTCTTCCAGCGCAACCTGGAAGCCCGCAGCGAAGGCCAGTACGCGAGCTGGACCGTGTGGTCGGCCCCCAGCACCATGAGTGTGGCCGAAGCGGCACGCCGCACGGACATGAGCGAGAACGACCTGCGCAGCCTCAACAACATCCCTCCGCGCATGCTCATCAAGGCGGGCTCGGCCTTGATCGTGCCGCGCAGCGCCACCACGCGCCAGGATGTGTCATCGCACCTGGCAGACAACGGCCAAGTGGCGCTCGCCCCCGAAATCGTGACGCGGCGCACCTCGGTGCGGGCCGCCAAAGGCGAAACAGTGGCCAGCATTGCGCAGCGCTACAAGGTCAGTGCCGCCAACGTGGCCGATTGGAACGATGTGAAGCTGAGCGCCGCCTTCAAGGCCGGACAACAGGTGGTGATGTACCTGCCCGTGCGCCAAATCGCTGCCGCCGCACAGCCACGCGTGCAGGCCCGCAGCAGCGCCAGCAAGACCGCATCCGCCCCAACGCGCCGTGGTGGCACGCCCTCTAAGGTACGCCGCCGCTGAGCACGCCCCTGCACACACTCCACAAAGCGCCTGCAAAGACAGGCGCTTTGTGTTTATGCAGGCCTCAAAGGCGCAGCGATGCCATGCCCATCAGGCCCAAAATTCCCATGATGATGAGGTACAGCGCCACGATGGTGCTGAGCAAACGGGGCATGACCAGGATCAGGATGCCAGCAATCAGGGACACCAAGGGGCCGATACTGAGACTCAACGACATGGCGGGTCTTTCTGCACAAAGTGAAACAGGCCGCTATCTTGCCCGAGCGCACCCCGCCCTGCGCCCTCACACGTTGAATTTTTGCCGTGCCTTGCGCACCCAGTCGTTCGAGAAGGTACGCGCCAGGTCTACCTTGCTGCCCGCCAGCTCAGGATAGGCCAGCGTCAAAGTGCGCAACGCCACGCCAGGCCCATCGTCGGGCATCAGCCCGTTGGGAGAGAAGGTCTCACGCATGCGATAGAAGGCGGTCAAATACAAAGCCCTGTCGCTGGCCAGGTGGGCCGTGGGCAGCGCCTTGACCATGTCGGCAGGCTCAGCCGTCTGCAACCACTTGAGCGTGTGCACCATCGCATGCACCAGGGCCTGCACCTGCTCGGGGCGCTTTTGGACAAAGGGCTGGGCCGCATACAAACAGCTGGCGGGCATATTGCCGCCAAACAAGTCCTGCGAAGACTTGAGCGTGCGCGCATCGGCCACCACGCGCAGGGCCAGCTTTTGCTCGGCCTGCGCCACGATGGGGTCTGAATGGCACAGCGCGTGCACCTGCCCCGCACGCAGGGCTGCCAGGGCTGCCGCCCCAGAAGGTGTGGCGACAAAGGTCACATCCTCCGGCGCCACGCCCTCACGCGCCAGCACCCAGCGCGCAAAGGTGTGGGTGGAAGAGCCCGGGGCGGATACACCAATGCGCCGCCCGACCAGATCACGCACGGATTCAAACTTGGGTAGCGCGCGCTGCGATATGCCCAGGGCCACTTGCGGCGCCCGCCCGTGCAGCACCATGGACCGCAACGGCAGCCCACGCACCTGCTGGCGAATGGTGTGCTCGTAAGCCCCGGAGACCACATCCACCGCGCCCTCTTGCAGCGCCTGCAGAGCCAACGCCCCAGCAGAAAAATCGCGCAGCACTACGTCCAGCCCCTCGGCTCGGAAAAAACCAAGCTGGTCGGCCAGCAACACGGGCAGATGGAACATCTCGCTTTGCCCCGCCACCGCCAGCGTCACCCGCCCCAGGTCGCCCACAGGGGCCGACTGGGCGCCCAGCAAGGGCGCAAAAACGCCAGCCGCGTATGCAACGGATGCGGCCCCCAGGGTACGGCGGTGGATCAGAAAACGCGACATGGAATCAAGACAGCCCAGAAAAGTGCAACGCACACAATGCAGCGCAGCAAAAAACAAAGATGCTGCACTGCAACAATTGTGCCGGAGCCATGGGGCGAAAACATCAGGGATCACCCCTGCGGGCTTCTACGTACCGTGAAAAAGGTGGGGAAACCGTCGAAAAACGGAGGTAACCAGCGGGCAACACGGGGGGACAACAAGCCCGTGCACCCGTCACAGGCCTGCAAGCCGGTTCTACGACGGCTCTACGACGGCTATAAAGCCGAAGCGCCCCCACCGCGCAGACCAAGGCTTGCCTGAATCTGCACCGTAGAGGCGCGTGGATGCGGTCGATGGAAACAAATCGGGCGACAAAAAGGCGCTCAACGTCTCAGCACGTTGGCAGCCACAACCGCCCTGGGTCAGTGATAGCCCACAAACAGGATGGCAATGTTCACAAAGAACGCAGCCCCCCACACCGCACTGCGGGCCGTGGGCATGTTGGACACGTACATCATGATGTAGAAAATGCGCAGCATGATGAACAGCATGGCCAGCAAGTCCAGCCAGGTCTGCCGAGCCCCGAGCTGGTGCGCAATGATGACCGCGCCGATGAAAAACGGCAGCACTTCAAAACTGTTGGCCTGCGCGGCGTTGGCACGGGCCCGCCAATCCGACTGGCGGGCCAGCCAGCCCCGCGGGTCGCTGTTGTCGAAGCCGCCCTGGTCTACGGGCTTGCCGAGGGCGCCCCGCTTGGCGATCCAGGCGCACACGATGGGCAGCAACGCGGCCACCAGGACGCACCAGTACGCCACCGTGAAGCGGGCCAGTTGCATGGATGTGTTCATTTTTAAGCCTTTAAGGGCCCAAAGCCCCTGTTTATAAGCGCTAGCCGCTATGAATTCGGGAGTATTCTACCCACGATGGTCAGGCCTCAGGCCCGCACTTCAGCGGCGGTCGACCAGCGCGTGCGCAATGGTGCCCAGGTCCACGTACTCCAGCTCGCTGCCCACCGGCACGCCGCGTGCGAGGCGGGTCACATGCAGGCCCCGGCTCTTGAGGGCCTCGCTCAACACATGCGCGGTGGCCTCGCCCTCGGCATTGAAGTTGGTGGCCAAAATCACCTCTTGCACCACGCCATCGCTGGCGCGCTCCATCAGCTTGTGCAGGCCAATCTCCTTGGGACCAATGCCATCGAGCGGGCTCAGGCGCCCCATCAGCACAAAGTACAGCCCCTTGAACGCCCCCGTGCGCTCCAGCGCCGATTGATCGGCCGGGGTCTCCACCACGCACAGCCGCGAAGCATCGCGATCTGGGTCCAGGCAGGTGCTGCAGATGTCGTCTTCGGTAAAGGTGTGGCAGCGCGCGCAGTGGTGCACGTTCTGCACCGCACCATGCAGCGCCACCGACAACGCCTCGGCCCCATCGCGGTCATGCTGCATCAAATGAAACGCCATGCGCTGCGCAGACTTGACCCCCACCCCCGGCAAACGGCGCAGCGCCTGAATCAAGACATCAAGGGCGTTGGTGGAGGACATGGGTGGGTGGCAATCAGGGGACGTGGGGATCGGAATACGGGAGGTGCGGTGAAAAGCTTCGACAGGCTCAGCCTGAACGGTGAGGGGATCGCCACGGCTTCGACAGGCTCAGCCCGAACGGACTGGGGAAAGATCAGAAATATCCCATCCAAACCCTGCCCTTCCCCTGCCTTCACACCCCACCCTCAAGGGCGTAGCGAGCGCCTGCCAGGCTAGGCGGACGGAGCACAGCAACCGGAACGTACTTAAAGTACGTGAGGATTGCGAGCACCGCCCAACGACGCATGGCTGGCGCGCAGTAGCCAGACCTCAGAAAGGGAATTTCATGCCGCCGGGGAGGCCTGGCATCCCTGCTGTCAGCTTGCCCATCTTCTCCGACGAAGTCTCCTCAGCCTTGCGCACCGCCGCATTGAACGCAGCCGCCACCAGGTCTTCCAGCATGTCCTTGTCTTCGGCCAGCAGGCTCGGGTCGATGGTGATGCGTTTGACATCGTGCTTGCAAGTCATCACCACCTTGACCAGGCCTGCGCCCGATTCGCCTTCCACCTCGACAAACGCCAGTTCGTCCTGGGCCTTCTTGAGGTTGTCCTGCATGGCCTGGGCTTGCTTCATCAGGCCGGCGAGTTGTCCTTTGTTGAACATGGATGGTTTCCTTTTTTGAAAAATGACGAGGGTCAAAAATTACAGCGGCTTGATGCTGCCCGGCACGATCTTCGCGCCGTGGTCGCGCATCAGCGTCTGCACATAGGGGTCGTTCATCACGGTTTCTTCGGCCAGGCGCTGGCGTTCGGCGGCAGCGGCGGCGTTGCGGCGGGCGGGGCTGTCGATCACGCGGCCCACCTCCACGCTGATCTGTGTGGCGTGGCCTGCGGCCTCTAGCGCCGCGCGCAGGCGCTCGCGGGCGGTGGGCTGGTTGAGCGATTCGCGCTCCACCCGCAGCAGCCAGTGGGCGCCATCGCGCGCCACCAGTTGGGATTGCAAGGCCAGCTCGCGCACCAGGGCGGTGATGGCCTCGGCCGCCACCAGCTGCTGCACCGTGGCGTGCCACACGTCGCCCTCTTCGGTGGGCGTGTAACGGGTCGATACCGGTGTGGGGGCCGACAGGGGCAAGGGCTGCAAGCGTTCGCTGGGCTCAGACGCCTCACGGACCGGGATTGCTACCAATTCAGGAGCTGCTTGCGCTTGATTGTTAAGCGCTGGAGGCAGATTTTGTTCTGAATTTCGAGCCGCATGCGCTGGCGGAACGGCGGGGGCAGGTACCGATCCATCGTCCGCGTCAGGCCAGGGAGGGGGTTCGCTGCCAGCGTCATCCCACGGGGCAACGGCATTGGCTGGGACAGCCGCCGGGGCGGGCGCCGACACAGGGGGCTGAGCCGATGGCACGGCCCGGGGCGCAGGCTCTGGTGGCTGCGCAGCGGCAGGAGCCATTGGGATCGTTGGGATCGTTGTGGTCGTTGGAGCGGAGGGAGCCAACGCAGCGGGAGGCACCGGCTCGGCAGGGGCTATGGGCGGCAGTGGGGCAGCCTGCGGAGCAACCGCTGCAGGCTGCACGGCAGGCGCCAAGGCGGGGGCAGGGGTCGATGGCAGTGCGGGCTCAGGCCGCGTCAGAGTTTTTTTTTCAGCCGGGTCTGCAGGGGCTTTGAAGGCCAGCAGGCGCAGCAGCACCATGGTCAGCGCGGCGTATTCGTCGGGCGCCAGGCCCAGTTCGCCCCGGCCGTGCAGGCATAGGCTGTAGAGCAACTGGGTTTCGTCTGCGGGCATTTCGCCCGCCAGGCGGGCGGTTTCCACGGCTTCGGGGTCGTTGGCGTCTACGGCCTGGGCCATTTGCGGCACGGCCTGGTACACGGCCATGCGTTGCAGCACGGCGCTCATTTCTTCCAGCGTCGATGCGGCCGACAGGCCGTTCATGCGCAGGGCATCGGCCGTTTCCACCACGGTTTTGCCATCGGCCTGGGCCAGCGCGTCGATGAGGCGAAAGACGTAGGAACGGTCGACCGCGCCCAGCATCTGGCGCACACCGGCTTCTTGCAACTGGCCGCTGCCGAAGGCGATGGCCTGGTCGGTGAGCGAGAGCGCATCGCGCATGGAGCCCCGCGCAGCGCGTGAGAGCAGGCGCAGCGCCTGGGGTTCGGCGGGCACGTTCTCTTGGGCCAGCACACGGGTGAGGTGGTCCAGCACCGTCTCGGGCGCCATGGGGCGCAGGTTGAACTGCAGACAGCGGCTGAGCACCGTCACGGGCACCTTCTGCGGGTCGGTCGTGGCCAGCACGAACTTGAGGTACTCGGGCGGCTCTTCCAGCGTCTTGAGCATGGCGTTGAACGCCGTGTTCGTGAGCATGTGCACTTCGTCGATCATGAAGACCTTGAAGCGGCCCTGCACCGGCTTGTAGACGGCCTGCTCGAGCAGGCTCTGCACCTCGTCCACGCCCCGGTTGGACGCTGCGTCCAGCTCGGTGTAGTCCACAAAGCGGCCGCTGTCGATGTCGGTGCACGCTTGGCACACGCCGCAGGGCGTGGCGGTGATGCCGCCGTTGCCATCCGGCCCCTGACAGTTGAGCGACTTGGCCAGAATGCGCGACACCGTGGTCTTGCCCACGCCGCGCGTGCCGGTAAAAAGGTAAGCGTGGTGCAGGCGCTGCTGGGTCAGCGCGTTCGACAGGGCCTGGACCACATGCTCCTGCCCCACCATTTCGGTGAAATTGCGGGGGCGGTACTTGCGGGCGAGCACGAGATAGGACATGGGCGGGATTCTACGGGCTGGGCGGTGCCCGCTCTTTTTGCCGCACCCACAAATCCCCTGCACTCCGCAAAGTGCCCAGCATCCGAAGTACAATCCGCGCTGACGGGCCTCCCCGCATGGCAAAGCAGCCAACCGGGTCAGGTGGGGAACCAAGCAGCCCTAACTGTAGAGTCAGTGCCGGGGGTAAGGCTCGTCAACTTCTTCTTTGAATGCCATGCACGCCATGTGCATCGCACCCCGCGCCAGCAGGCGCACCCCAGGTGCATCGTTCCCCCACAGTGATTGCAAGCATCGGCCAATGCCAATAACCCTTGGCCGCTGACGCTCGCCAGGCTGGCCTTGTGCCGATCTCTGAAGCAGGCGCTCAGCGCCCCACACCCGACTCGCGCATGAATTTTTCCATCTCTTCCAGCGTGGAGACGATGGTTTTCAGCTCGGATTCCTTCTCGCGCAGTTCGGCAATGGCCGCCTCGTGGGAGCGAATCTGCTCCTGCAGCTCAGCGATCTGGGCTTTCATGCCGACGATGTGAGGGGCATTGGACTGGCTCATACAAATTTCCCTTTCATTGACACGTTGCCAGTAGAGGACGGGTGCATGGTATCCCCCAGAGGCTGTTTAGAGGGGACACAACCGCACACCCATCGCTATCAATCTGATAGCTACCAGCGCTTACCCATCAGGCGCTACGACCCAAAAAAGCCAAAACACCCTGCCCCGCCTGCACACCACTGGCCAAACAGGCGGTAAGCAAATAGCCCCCTGTGGGAGCCTCCCAGTCCAGCATTTCGCCTGCGCAAAAAACGCCCGGGGCGGCCTGGGCCATGAGGTGCGCGTCCAGCGCCTCAAACGTGACGCCGCCCGCTGTGCTGATGGCCTCGTCGATGGGCCGGGTGGCCACCACGGTAATGGGCAGCGCCTTGATGGCGTGGGCCAGGGCCACGGGGTTGTTCATGCCGTCTTTGCCCAGGTGCTCAAACAGCACCCCGGCCTTGATGCCGTCGAGCCCCAGGCGGCTTTTGAGGTGGCTGGACAGTGAGCGCGAGCCGCGCGGGTGGCGCACTTCCTGCAGCACACGCTCTGGGCTGTGGTCGGGCAGCAGGTCGAGATGGAAAGTGGCGTGGCCGTGGGCTTCGATCTCATCGCGCAAAAGGTGTGACACGGCGTACACCAGGCTGCCCTCCACGCCTGTGGCCGTAGCCACAAATTCACCCCGGCGCTGGAACTGCTGGCCGGTGCTGCTGGTAAAGCCCAGCGCCACGGACTTGAACGGCTGGCCTGCAAAGCGCTCCACAAAATGGGGTGTCCAGCCCACGGGCGCGGCGGGGGTGCGGCCCAGCAGCTCTTGCAAAAAGGCGCGGCGCGTTTCGCCTGCTGGGGCGTGCATGCCTGCCACGTCAAAGCCGCAGTTGGACGGGCGCAGGGGCGCCACGGCCACGCCGCGCTCGGCCAGCAGCGGCACCCAGGCACCGTCAGACCCCAGCCGCGCCCAGCTGCCGCCGCCCAGGGCCAGCACCACGGCGCGACAGGTCACGCGGCACTCGCCGGCAGGGGTGGCAAAGCGCAGGACATGCGCTGAGGAGGGTGTGAAATCAAGCGCTTGCTGCGCAGGCTGAGCGGCTTGCGCAGCATCGTGGTCGTTGGCCCAACCCAGCCAGCGGTGGCGCATGTGCAGCTGCACGCCCTGCCCGCGCAAGCGGTGCAGCCAGGCGCGCAGCAAAGGGGCGGCTTTCATATCGGTGGGAAAGACCCGGCCCGAAGTGCCCACAAAGGTCTCCACCCCCAGGCCCTGCGCCCAGGCGCGCACCTCGGGGCCGCCAAAGGTGCGCAGCAGCGGCTCGACCTGCGACTGGCGCGCGGCATAGCGGCTGGCAAAGGGCTCGTGCGGCTCAGAGTGCGTGAGGTTGAGCCCGCCCTTGCCCGCCAGCAAAAACTTGCGGCCTACCGAGGGCATGGCGTCGAACAGGTGCACGGCCACCCCGGCCTGGGCCAGCACCTCGGCCGCCATCAGGCCCGCCGGGCCACCGCCGATGATGGCAACGTCACACGACAAGGCTCCCGCAGGCAGGGCTGGCGCAACGGGTGTGGGGGAAGAAGAGAGGGTGTGGGACACGGGAGAACCTTGCTAAAAAGAGGGGCGTTGCGCGGGTTGAGGGCCCTGGATTTAGGTCAAAACAAGGAGCCTTGCGCAGAATCTGCAGGCCCCGGCGCGGCGCGCGGGCGTTCGGACTTCGGGGCCGCGGCCGAGGCAACGGGGGCGGAAGTATGCCCCACGCCAGAGGCCGGGGCGGCCGATGGGCCTGCCTTGCCTCCCTCGCTCCCCCCCCCACTCGCCCCTGTGCCACCCGCAGGCCCATCGCCCACCCGCACCATGCGCCCATCGCCCGTGAGGAAGGCCGCGTGCACCACCTCGCCCGGCATCAGGGCCTGCACAGCCTCGTGGTAGCGCTGCAGTTGCACCACCAGCGCCTGCTGGCGCTGGGGCTGGGCGGCGCTTTTGTAGTCCAGCACCCACCAGCCTGCCACGGCGTCATCTGCAGGAGACGCACGGCGCTGTACCAGCCGGTCGATGCGCAGGCTCTGGCCCTGGTAGTGCAGCGGGGCCTCGTTGATGGCTGTCTGCACCTGGGACGGGTCCCAGGCCCAGGCGCCCTCGCCCGCCAGAATGCCCTGTGCCATGCGGGCGGCCAGCTCGGCGGCAGCCGGGGCGATGTCGTGGTCGCTGGCCAGCCGGGCGATGCGCGCCGCAGGCCAGCCGTGGGCGCGCAAGTCGGCCAACGGGGCCCCGGCCACACCGGCCTGCTCCAGCAGCTGGTGCATGGCGTCGCCCTGGCGCGACAGGGGGGTGGAGTCGCCATCGCCGGGCATGGCCACGGGCGTGGCGCCACTGGGGTCGGCGGCGGCCACTGCACCCGGTTTGGTGCGGGCACTTCGCAGGGCCTCGGGCAGGGGTTGCAGCGCGGCGATGGTGAAGGTGTCGGGGGTTGCCCCGGCCCCGGCGGCAGGTGCCGGGGCGATGCCTACGTCCACCTCGGTCACCAACTGAGCCAAGGGTGTCAGCCGGTTCCACCAGCTGCCCGGCGCCGAATTGCTGGGCTGCACGGACGACAGCGCCAGACAGTGCTTGGCGCGTGTCATGGCCACATAGAGCATGTTCAGCTCCTCGCGGCTGCGGGCCTGCTGCTCGGCGACGAGTGCGTCCACCGCGCTGGGCGGCGGATTCGACTCACTGGCCAAAAAGACGAAGGCCGAGGGCACGGTCTGCTCACCAGGCCAGTCCACCAGCACGCCCATGGTCTCGGCTTTTTGCGGGCGGGTGTCGGTGTCCAGCAGCAGCACGCAGTCGGCCTCCAGCCCCTTGGCGCCGTGCACCGTCAGCAGGCGGATGGCCTGCGCGTCGGCACGGCCGGGGGCACGCACGCCGCCCTTCTTCATGGCCCGCACCAAGGCATAGGGCGTGAGGTAACGGCCCCCATCGTGCTGCAGCGCTGCGGCCAGCAGGGCGCGCAGGTTGGCCTGCACCGACAGGCGCTGGGTGGGGGGTGCGGCGGCGGCAAAACGGGCCAGCAAGTCGCCATGCTCGTAGATGGCATGCAGCGCATCGTGCGGAGGCAGGCTGCCTACCCACGCCTGGTATTGAATCAAAACAGGCCCCAGCGCTTGCATATCAAGCGGTAGAAGCTCACTTTTTAATAGCAAATCAAACCAGCTACTGCCCGTATGTTCAGGCTGGCGGCGCAACACGGCCAGGGCCACCAAAGCGTCATCGCCCAGGCCAAACAACGGCGACTTGAGCGCGCGGGCCAAAGGCAGGTCGTGCGTGGGCGAGACCAGCACATCCAGCAATGCCACCATGTCCTGCACCTCGGGCGCGTCGAACAGGTCGGCCTTTTCGGGCTGCACACAGGGCAGGTGCAGGGCTCGCAGGGCGTCTTGCATACTGGCCAGGCGGTCGCGCTTGCGAGCCAGCACCAGCACCTCTTTGGGCGGGGTGCCGCTGGCGATTTGGGCGGCCACCCAGGCGGCGGCCTGGGTGCATTCGCGCATGCGCTGGGTTTCTTCAGCCTCGTGCCGAGGTTCGGTCAGGCTGTCGCGCCAGGCCAGGGCGTCGCGGGCTGCGCCTTGGTTGTCGTCGTCCGCATCGGTGATGGCGGGCAGGCGCAGCAACTGGCCGGGATGCTTGGATTCTGTGGTGTGGTCGCGAAAGCCGCTGGTCTCGTGCTGCGCCTGAGCCTCGCCCATCACGGCGTTGACGGCACCGATCACGCCCTGCGCGTTGCGGCGTGTGTGGTCGCAGCTCAGCAGGTCGCCGCCCAGCCCGTCGCGCACAAACGCCTGCGCGGCGATGAACACCTGCGGCTCGGCGCGGCGAAAGCGGTAGATGCTCTGCTTGGGGTCGCCCACAATGAACACACTGGGCGCGGCCGACCCACCACCCGAGCCAGCGTAGCCCGACAGCCACGCGTGCAGCGCCTGCCACTGCAGCGGGTTGGTGTCCTGAAACTCATCGACCAGCAGGTGGCGGATGCGCGCGTCCAGCCGCTCTTGCACCCAGCCAGAGAGGACCGGGTCGGCCAGCATGACCAGGGCCGTGCGCTCCACATCGTTCATGTCCACCCAGCCGTGCTGCTGCTTGACGGCAACAAACTGCGCAATCAGGCAGCGCGCCAGCCGGGCCATGCGCTGCTGGTGCTGCCAGGCCTCGTGCTGGCGGCGGGCGGTGAGCAGGCGCTGCAGCTCGGGCTCGGCCTCCTGCGCGGCGGGGAACTTCTCGAGGTTCTTGGACAGGCGGTCTTCCTTGGCCACGAACATCGCACGGCGCAATTGGTCCAGGCGCTGGTTCAGGTCGGTGCAGCCCAGCGCGTCGATGATGGCGTCGGCCGCCTTTTGCGGGGTCTTGTTGGACTCGGCGCCCAAAGCGCTGGCACGGCTGCGCCAGCGCTGCAGGGCGGCCTCGGTCTGCAGCGCTTCGGCGGGCTCTGCCAACGCGGCCAGGTCGGGGTAGGCCTGCTGGAACGGCGGCACCGATGCATCCACAACGCCTTCCGCGTCGGCCAGGTCAAACTCCACCCGCTTGGCCAGCGCCGCTGCCAGCGCCTTGTGGGTTTGTGATCGGCCATGGCGGGCCACCACGGCTTCGTAGTCGGCACGCAGGCTGGCGCTCTCCGCCACGGTCTGCAGAAACGGCGGCCACACCTCGCGCACGGCCTCGGCATCGTCTTCCAGCAGCTCAAAGTGCGCGGGCAGACCTTGCTGCTGCAGCAGCGCCAGCGGGGCCGTGCCCAGCAGCGCGGCAAACCAGCTGTGGAAGGTGCGGATCTGCACCGGGCGGCCAGCCCCCAGCAGCTGGCGGTATAAATTTTGTAGCGCCTCGCGCTTGTCCAGTGCGCCCTGGGGGCTGATTCCGCGTGCAACCAGCTCTGCCGGCAGCTCTTCCAGCGGCTTGTGGCTGAACTGCTCCAGCCATTCCTGCAGGCGCTGGCGCATCTCACCCGCGGCCTTTTTGGTGAAAGTGATGGCCAGGATTTCGTGCGGCGCACAGCCGTCCAGCAGCGCCCGCAGCATGCGCGAGACCAGCATCCAGGTCTTGCCCGCACCGGCGCAGGCCTCCACCGCCACGCTGCGCGCGGGGTCGCAGGCGATGGCGTAGAAGGCCTCGCGCGAGACGGGACGGCCGTTGTGTTCGTAGGCGGCCTGGATGGGTGGGTTGGCCTGGGGAGTGCTGTCGGTCATGGCGTTTGTTGCACGGGCGGCGCCTGCTTAGCGTCCGCCCAATAGTCTTTGCGGCACAGGCCGCGCACAGCACAGAACTCGCACACCGAGCCCTCGCCCAAAGCAGGCAGCGGCGCACCAGCGGCGATGCGGGCCATGTCGTGCTGGATGCCTTCGATCAGCACATCGCGCAGGTGCACCACCTCGTCCTGTTCGTGCAGTTGTGTCTCACCGCGCTCGCCCACGTTAACGTAGGCGGCGCGCAGAGTGTCGTGGCTCAACAAGGCGGCGTAGAAGGCCAGTTGCGTGTCCTCGGCCCCGGCCTTGATGCGCTGGCGGGTGACGCTGTCGCTTTCGGTCTTGTAGTCAATCACCAGCGCCGTGGGCTCGCCAGTGGACGAGACGCCGTCGATGCGGTCGAGGGTTCCGATCAGCTCCAGGTCGCCCAGCGGCTGGCGGGCCTTGACCTCGGCCTGGCGGAAGCTGGCGCCCTGCTGTTCGTGCCCCGCCAGCCAGTGCAGGTAGCCATCGCGCAGTTGCGACCAACCTGCGGCAAAGGGCAGAAAGTCGCCGTCTTGCAGGCGCTGCTCGTGGGTGACGGCCTCGGCGGCGGCGTCCATTCGGGCGCGGCGCTCGTCCGCACCGTCGGCGGGCTCGGCCAGCAGGGCTTCATGAAAGCGCTGCAGCACGGCATGCAGCCAGTTACCAAAGTCCCGCTTGTCCACGGCAGCGTCCAGCTCGTCGGCCTCGCGCAGGCCCAGTTGGCGCTGGGCAAAGAAGCGGTAGGGGCAATGGCGCAGGTCGGAATACGCGGTGGACGAGAGCTGCACCACGGGCAAGGCCTGGCCCACGGGCTGCGGGCGCTGCGTGGGCGTGGCGAGCACTTCGCGTGCGGCGCGGTCGTCCGTGCCGGGCGTGGCAGTGCCCTCAAGTTGCAGGGCCAGCACCAAGGCGCTGGCCAGCAGCGGCTCGCCCCCCTCGTCCCCTGTGCGCCACAGCACATCCACCACCGGCGTGCGCAGGGCGTGCGCCCAGGCGGCCCGCTGGGCGGCTTCGAGCGACTGGCGTGTGGGCAAGCCCCAAGCCTCGCGCTGGGCTTGGGACCAGTCGCCAGCGGGCTCAGGCGCGGCTTGCAGGCGCTTTTCATCGCAGCCCGGCAGCACAGCGGCAGCAAACGGGCGGGCCAGCAGTTGCGGCAGGGGCACCACCACCACGGGCGCATCGGCGGCTTGCGCGGCCACGTAGCGCCCGGCTTCGAGCACGTCTTTGGCCCAGCGGGTGAATTCGGCCAGTGTCATGCGGCGGCCCGCGCCGCCATCCCCGGGGCCCCAGCCCTCCAGCTCGGCCTGCTGGCCGTCTTGCAGGCGCAGCGCCGCCAGCACGCGCATGCCCGCAGGGTCAGCCTGCAGGCCCTGCCACTGCCCCGCCTGCTCCAGCACCGCACGCAACGCGGGCAGCCACTGCGCCAGCGGGCGGGCGGTGCGCAGGGTGTCGCGCCAGGCCTCCACCGTGGCCACGGTGCGGGCCAGATGGGGCTGCGCGCTCAGGTCGCGGGCTGCGGCGGCGCTCCAGTGCTGCACCACGCCCTTGCGCAGCCATTGCTCCAGGCGGTTGACCTCGCCCGACATCAGCGCGGGAGTGTGTTTGATCCAGTCCAGCACCGCGTTGGACGAGGCATTCCACGCCGCAGCCTGCAGCGCCGCCATGACCCGCGAAGCGGCGCGCGTGGTGGAAAGAATCCAACCGCTTTCATCGCGCACCAGCACCCCGCTGCTGTCCAGGTGGGCCAGCACACGGCGGATCAAGGCCCGGTCAGTCGCAGCCAGCGCCACGGGCACCCGGCCATCGCGGACATGGGCCAAAACGCAGGCGGCGGCGCGGTGGGCTTCGTCTTCGGCATCGGTGGCTGTGTGCAAAGCGAGTTGGGGCGGCGCAGGGACTGCATCGACCAATGCCGGCAACGCAACGCGCACGCCGCACTCACCCCAATGGGCCATCAGGGCCGGGGTCAGTGCGTCGGACTGAAACCCTTCGAGCACCACCACGGCATCCACCGCCGCGCGCACGCCCGGCTCAAACAGCACATCGGTGGCGTGGCGCGAAGCCAGCACCCATTCCAGCGCCAGGCGCGCCACCAAGGCCTCGTAGTGCAGGGAGCTGCCCTCGTCCGCGCTGGCTAGAAGTGTGCGGGCCCCATCGCCCCAAGCCACTCGCTGCGCGGGGGGCACGGCCGCCACGACAGGGGCCAGTTGGGCTGCGGCCTCTTGCAGCGGCGTGGCCAGCATCTCGCGCTGGGCGCCCTGGCCCACGCGGTCGAGCAAGGCACGGGCCGTGAGGGTGTCGCGCGCCACGTCGCCCGCAAAGTCATCGGCCGAAGGCTCAAACACCTGCAATTGGCGCGCCCAGTTGCGGCTGGTTTCAAAGCGCGGAGCAAAGCCTTGCGGAAACTGCAGCGCCCAGTGGCGCTGGGCCCAGGGCATGAGCTGGGCGTAAGGCACCAGCACCACGGTGCGCGCCAAATGGGCACCGTGGGCCTGGGCATGCACGGCCACCTGGGCCAGCGCACGTTGCCACAGGGCCGCGCCCAGGCCCGTGCCATGATCGCTTTTCGCTATGACAGTCATAGCGTCACAAGCCCCGGCCATAACGGTGTACGTGGTATTGGTTTCTGTCACAATGCCCAGACTTTAAACGTACACCGGTCACAACCCGCTCAAAATCAAGGAATCCGCCATGGCCAGCGAACTCATCAAACATGTCTCCGACGCCAGCTTTGAAGCCGACGTGCTGCAACCCGGCACCCCGGTGCTGGTGGATTACTGGGCCGAGTGGTGCGGCCCCTGCAAAATGATTGCCCCCATCCTGGACGAGGTCGCAGGCACCTACCAAGGCAAGCTGCAAATCGCCAAGATGAATGTGGACGAAAACCGTGAGATCCCCGCCAAGTTCGGCATCCGCGGCATCCCCACCTTGATGCTGTTCAAAGACGGCCAACTGGCCGCCACCAAAGTGGGCGCCATGAGCAAGGCGCAACTGACCGCCTTCATCGATCAGCAATTGGCCTGATCCCCAAAGCCTCGCTGGTTTGCTGCCTGCGGGGCATTTTTTTAGGGTGCGTGCGGCACCCGATGGCACCAAAGCCTCGTTGCAGCACTAGCACCTATTGCGATCACGCAAAGCGGCTGCATTTTTTCCTGTCATAATTCCTTCAGATCACCGGCCTGCACGCACTGGCAGACGGACCAAGATCCCCGGCAAGTCGGACCTGCAAACAGCAGCCCATCTGGCACCAGCCCCCACTCCCCCAAGATTCTTACCAGCTCCGCCAAGGAGTCATTCCATGCACTTAAACGAACTCAAGGCACTGCACGTGTCTGAAGTCCTGAAGCAGGCCGAAGAACTCGAAATCGAAAACACGGGCCGCATGCGCAAGCAGGAGCTGATGTTTGCCATCATCAAAAAGCGCGCCAAGGCGGGCGAGCAGGTGTTTGCAGACGGCGTGCTGGAAATCCTGCCCGATGGTTTCGGCTTTTTGCGCAGCCCTGATACCAGCTTCACGGCCAGCACCGACGATATCTACATCAGCCCCAGCCAGGTGCGCCGCTTTAACCTGCACACGGGCGACATGATCGAAGGCGAAGTGCGCACCCCGAAGGACGGTGAGCGCTACTTTGCGCTGACCAAGCTCGACAAGGTCAACGACGGCCCGCCAGAGCAGAACAAGCACAAGGTGATGTTTGAGAACCTGACGCCCCTGTTCCCCAAGGAGCAGATGCGCCTGGAGCGCGACGTCAAGAGCGAAGAGAACATCACCGGCCGCATCATCGACATCATCGCGCCCATCGGCCGTGGCCAGCGCGCACTTATTGTTGCCCCGCCCAAGAGCGGCAAGACGGTGATGATGCAGCACATCGCCCACGCCATCACGGCCAACAACCCCGACGTGCACCTCATGGTGCTGCTGGTGGACGAGCGCCCTGAAGAAGTGACCGAAATGCAGCGCACGGTCAAGGGCGAGATCATCGCCTCCACCTTCGACGAGCCCGCAGCGCGCCACGTGCACGTGGCCGAGATGGTGATCGAGCGCGCCAAGCGCCTGGTCGAGCTCAAGAAGGACGTGGTCATTCTGCTCGACTCCATCACCCGCCTGGCCCGTGCCTACAACAACGTCGTGCCCTCCAGCGGCAAGGTGCTGTCGGGCGGTGTGGACGCCGCCGCGCTGCAGCGCCCCAAGCGCTTCTTCGGTGCCGCTCGCAAGGTCGAAGAAGGTGGCTCGCTGACCATCATCGCCACCGCGCTGGTCGACACCGGCAGCCGCATGGACGAAGTGATCTTTGAAGAATTCAAGGGCACGGGCAACTGCGAAATCCACCTGAACCGCCGCCTGTACGAAAAGCGCGTGTTCCCCGCCATCGAGCTCAACAAGAGCGGCACCCGCCGCGAAGAGCTGCTGCTGGCGCCCGAGATCCTGCAAAAGACCCGCATCCTGCGCCAGTTCATGTACAACATGGACGAGATCGAGTCCATGGAACTCATGATCAAGAACATGAAGGCCACAAAAACGAATGTGGACTTCTTCGACATGATGAGACGAGGGGGGTGACAACCCCCTGAGGCGCTGTCGCGCCTTCCCCCTTCTCTCGAATTGCTACGCAATTCGGGAAGGGGGACACCGCCAGCGCGGCGGGGCGGTCCTTGCGCGGCGGTTCTGGCCCAGGCCACGCCAGTTTCAGCGGTCACAGGCCATCGCAAAAATGCTGTCCGACCGCCTGTGCAATAATAGAGGGCTTTTTCTGCGGAAAGTACGCTGGATGTTCCACGGTGCAAAGGTTGCCCCGGGTCCTGCACGGCTCCCGCACTTGACAAGGATTGATCATGAAAGAAGGCATTCACCCCAATTACCGCGAAGTGTTGTTCGTTGACCTGTCCAACGGCTTCAAGTTCGTGACCCGTTCTTGCGTGAACACCAAGGAAACCGAAACCTTCGAAGGCAAGGACTATCCTCTGTTCAAGCTGGACACTTCCTCTGAATCGCACCCCTTCTACACTGGCACACAAAAGTCGGTGGACAACATGGGCGGCCGCGTGGAGAAGTTCCGCAACCGTTTCGGCAAGACCACCGCAGCGAAGTAATTCGCGGCCGTTTCGCCAAAAAGGCAGCCCGGGCAACCGTGCTGCCTTTTTTCTTTGGTTCTGGCTCTTTGGTTTTGCCTTTATCCTCGGCAACGCCTCTTTTGTTCGACCCCCTTCACCTTCCTGCCTGGCATCTCGCGTGACCCCCCCCACACCCGCCATCGTTAGCCAAAAAGCCGCCAAAGCACTGCCCCGCTGGGCCCTGCTGTTGCTGTGCATGGCGTATGTCATCCCGGGCTTTGTGGTGCGCGACCCTTGGAAGAGTTCTGATGTCAGCGCCTTTGGCTACATGCTGGAACTGGCGCGGGGCAAGACGTCCTGGTTGAACCCATTGCTGGGTGGGGTAGCCCCCGAGACAGATGGCCTGCTGCCCTACTGGCTGGGGGCCTTGGCCATCCAGTGGGCGCCCGCAGGCATATCGCCCGACATGGCTGCGCGCCTGCCTTTTGTGGGGCTGCTGGTGCTGACCCTGGTGGCCACCTGGTACGGCGTGTATTACCTGGCCCGCAGCCCTGCCGCCCAGCCGGTCGCGTTTGCGTTTGGTGGTGAGGCCCTTCCCACCGACTACGCCCGCGCCATGGCCGATGGCGGGCTGCTGGCCCTGCTGGCCTGCCTGGGGCTGGCGCAACTCTCGCACGAGGCCACCAGTTACCTGGTGCAGTTGTGCTGCACCGCCCTGGTGTTTTTTGGTTTCGCAGGCCTGGCGTTTCACCGCGTGGCACCTGCGCTGGCCCTGGTGGCCGGGCTGGCAGGCCTGGCGCTGGCAGGTGCGCCCACACTGGCCACCTTGCTGGGCCTGGGTGGGGCCTGGCTGCTATGGCATGCACCGGCCCAGGAAGTAGCGCACCGCCGCACCTGGGCCTGTGCCACCGTGGCGCTGCTGGCAGCCATCGCCGGGATGACCTGGCTGCTGGACCTGTGGGGCTGGCGCATTGTCAGCATTGCGGCAGGCGGCAAGGAATGGCTGAGCCTGGCACGCCTGCTGCTGTGGTTTGGCTGGCCTGCCTGGCCTCTGGCTATCTGGACTTTGTGGCGTTGGCGCAAGCAGATTGCCAGTGCCCAATGGCACCGCCACCTGTGGCTACCGCTGTGGTTTTCGCTGGTGTCCATCGGGGCCACCATCACCACCAACCCGGCAGACCGAGCCCTGCTTCTGGGCCTGCCGGCCATGGCCACACTGGCGGCCTTTGCCCTGCCCACCCTCAGCCGCGCCGTGGCAGCGCTGATCGACTGGTTCACGTTGCTGTTCTTCAGCCTTTCAGCCCTGGCCATCTGGGTGATCTGGATTGCCATGCAAACCGGCGTACCCGCCAAACCCGCAGCCAACGTGGCCAAGCTGGCGCCTGAGTTTGCGCCCTCCTTTTCATGGATCGCTTTGCTGGTGGCGCTGGCCGCTTCGGTGGCTTGGTGCAGCCTTGTGTGGTGGCGTGCCTCACGCGACCGAGCCGCCATCTGGAAGAGCTTGGTGCTGCCCGCCAGCGGTGCCGCGCTGGGCTGGCTGCTGCTCATGACGCTATGGTTGCCTTTGCTCAATCACGCGCGCAGCTATGTGCCTCAGGTGCAAAACATGCTGCGGGTAATGCCAGATGCGCCGCAAAGCTGCGTGCAGACCTATGGGCTCAGCCGCGCGCAAACTGCGGCCTTTCAGTACCACGGCGGGCTCACCCTGCAGCCTGCCGACAGCAAGAATGACAACAAGGACTGCAACTGGTTGCTGGTGGATGCGAGCGCATGGCCTGCACCTCCGGGCGTTGTTCAGGCCGCTGAGTGGACGCCCGTCGCCAATGTGCCCCGACCCACCGACAAGAACGACCAGGTGCTGGTGTTCCAGCGCACCTCGCGGTAGCGGCCTTAGCGCCAAAGCCCATCCGCCTGTGCCGCCCGATCCAGGGCGACAGCGCGGTCTGCAATGATGCCAATGGATCGTGCAGCACGGCCGCACGCTCCGTCTGCCATCGAGCCTCGCTACACAAGTGTCAGCCACGTCCCCACCCCAGTCCCGCATGACTAACGCCCTGCCCCGTATTCAAGACAAGCCCCCCGAACTGCCCCAGATTACACGCCACGCGGCCACCGTGCTGGCAGGGCAGTTGGCGGTGATGGCGTTTGGCGTCACAGACACCTTGGTCGCAGGCCGGGATGGCGAAGCGTCATTGGCGGCACTGTCGGTGGGCTCGGCGATTTTCATCAGCATTTATGTGGGCCTGATGGGGGTGCTGCAGGCGCTGATGCCGGTGTGGGCGCAGCAACGTGGCGCAGGCGACCTGCCAGCAATAGGGCGGTCGGTGCGGCAGTCGCTGTACCTGTGCGCAGCAGCATCGGTGCTGGGCATGGGACTGCTGCTGTCACCCGCTCCCCTGCTGCGATGGACCGAAATCCCGCCCACGCTGCGCGCCGAGGTGGTGCAATACCTGGCGGTGCTGGCCTTCGCACTGCCTGCTGCGCTGCTGTTTCGCATCTACAGCACACTGAACCAGGCGATGGGCAGGCCGCAGTTGGTGACCTGGCTGCAGGTGGGCTCGCTTTTTATCAAAATCCCGCTGTCCATCTGGTTCACGCTGGGCGGCGCGGGCTTGCCCGCCCAAGGGGTGGTGGGGTGCGCCTGGGCCACCCTGATCGTGAACTACACCATGCTGGGACTGGCGCTGTGGCTGTTGCGCACCCAAGGCATCTACGAGCCCCTGCAACTGTGGCGCCCGCTGGAGCGCCCCCATGGCCCCACACTGGGCAGTTTCTTGCAACTGGGCGTGCCTGCGGGCTTGGCCATCATGGTGGAGGTGACGTCATTCACTCTGATGGCGTTGTTCATAGCTCGCCAGGGCACGACGGCGGCGGCGGCGCACCAGATCGCCTCGAACATGGGGGCGCTGCTATACATGGTGCCCCTGTCACTGGCGATTGCCACCAGCACCCGCGTGAGCTACTGGCTGGGCGCAGGCGATCCGCAGCACGCCCGCCGCATCGTTTATATGGGCTTTAGGGTTGCAGCGCTCACAGGTATTGCGCTAGCAGCTATGTTATTTATAGCAAACCATGCCATAGCCAGCCTGTACTCGGGCAGCCCTGCCGTGGTGGCGGTGGCGTCGGGCCTGCTGCTGTGGGTAGCGGCCTACCACTTGACCGATGCCTGCCAAACCTTTTGCGTCTTTGTGCTGCGCAGCTACCACATCACGGTGGCGCCACTGGTGGTGTATTGCCTGCTGCTGTGGGGCCTGGGGCTGGGGGGCGGCTACCTGCTGGCCTACGGCACGTGGAGCCCCTGGGCGCAGATGGCCCACTCACCCACCGCATTCTGGGCCTGCAGCGCCCTGGCCCTGGCCATCACCGCAGCCGCGTTTGGCGCGATGCTGCTCAAAGCCGCCGCACGGACGGCGCAGCCCCCGCCATCAGCGTAGGCGATTGGCCGGGAAGGAGACCGAGAACGTCGAGCCTTTTCCTACCTCACTGGCGATGTTGAGCGAAGCACCGTGGCGCTGCAACACATGCTTGACGATGGCCAGCCCCAGGCCAGTGCCTCCGGTTTCCCGCGAGCGGCTGCGGTCCACTCGGTAAAAGCGCTCCGTCAGCCGGGGGATGTGTTCGGCCGCAATGCCTGGCCCGGTGTCTCGCACGGAGAACAGGGCCGATCCATCGCTGCTGCGCTCCCAGGTCACCGTGATGCTGCCGCCGACCGGCGTGTAGCGGATGGCATTGTTGATGATGTTGGAGAGCGCGCTTTGCAACTCAGCAGGCACCCCGGCAATATCACCCATGGCGCGCAACTGCTCGAGCGCAGGAAACCCCAGCACATGCGGGCGCGCCTGGTTCGGCGTAAGCAGTGAGGACAACGCCCGAGCTTCCTCTTCGCAGCGGTGGAGCAACGCCTGCACGGGCGTCCACTCCGAAATACCAGGCGGCGGACTGCCTTCCAGGCGCGAGAGCGTAAGCAAATCCTGCACTACGCTCTGCATGCGCGAAGCCTGCTGCGCCATCATGCCCAGGTAACGGTTGCGCTCCTGTGGCGAAAGCTGCAGGGTCTGCAAAGTCTCCACAAAGCCGATCAACACCGTCAACGGCGTGCGAATCTCATGCGACACGTTGGCGACGAAATCGCGGCGCATGGCATCGGCCTGCTCCAAGGCCGTCACATCGCGCGACAGCAGCAGTTTGCGCCCGTCGCCATAGGGGTGCAGATGCACCGAGATGCGAACGGGGCGTGAGGGCTTGCTGTCGCGCCCCTGCAGCACCACGTCGTGCGAAAAATCATGTGCGGCGTAGTAGGCACTGAAGTCCGGGTCGCGCACCAGGTTGCCGATGGACTGCATCACATCGCGTTGCGCATCGATGCCAAACTGGCTGGCAGCGATCTGGTTGCACCACTCAATATGGCCTTCGCTGTCGAGCAGCACCACGCCATTGGGCGTGGCCTGCAGCGCGGCCAGAATCTCGTGGAGCCGGCTCAGACTGTCCTGTTCTCTGGCTTCACTTTGGCGCAGCAGTCGGCGAGCACGGTCAGCCGCTTCGCCCCACATGCCGCGCATATTCGGAGCCTTGGCCAGCTCACCCGTGCGCAACCACAGCAGCACGCGAGCCCCGCGCGATAAGTCCCAGACAAACCAAGCCCAGGCCGCCACCGCAGCCCCCGCTGCTGCGCCCCATGGGCCCGCCCGCCACCAACCCAGCCCGCCTCCGGCCAGTTGCCAGGTCAGGAAAAACACAAAACGCCAAAACATGCGAGACGCACAGCTTTCTCAAAAATGCGGGCCATTTCGATGGCAGGCCCGCCTGTGGCCCGTTCAGTGCAAACCCAGCAGCGGCTGGAAGCTGGCCCTCAGGCCTGCATCAGCGCCTGGGGTTGGGCCGTGAGGCGGTAACCTGCGCCGCGCACGGTCTCGACCATGGTGCCTGCCGTGCCCAAGGCCTCGCGCAGGCGCTTGACGTGGACATCCACCGTGCGCTCTTCAATGAACACATGGTCACCCCACACCTTGTCGAGCAACTGCGAGCGGCTGTGCACCCGCTCCGAGTGCTTCATGAGAAAGTGCAGCAGCTTGAACTCGGTAGGCCCCACCTTGAGGGGTTGCGCCTGGAAGGTGACGCGGTAGGTGGCTGCGTCCAGCACCAGATCGCCAATGGTCACGCTGTCGTTCACCTGTTCGGGCGCGCGGCGGCGCAGCACGGCACGGATGCGGGCCAGCAGCTCTTGCGTGGAAAACGGCTTGGTGATGTAGTCGTCCGCACCCGCATCCAGACCAGCCACCTTGTCAGGCTCGTCACCGCGCGCGGTGAGCATGAGGATCGGGATGGCCTTGATGCGGCTGTCGGCGCGCCACTTGCGGGCCAGCTGCAGCCCGCTTTGGCCAGGCAACATCCAGTCCAGCAGGATCACGTCCGGCAGCACGGCATCCAGCTCGCGCTGGGCCGACTCGCCATCTTCAGACCAGATGGGCTGGAACCCGTTGTGCCGCAGGTTCACGGCAATCAGCTCGGCAATCGCGGGTTCATCCTCAACGATCAAGACCCGGGGCATTTTCTTCATGGCGATGCCCTTCCCTTACTGCAACACGGTCGATTCAATATCGTCCATCGCGGTATGGCGCACGTCCTTGCCTTTGACCAGATAGATGATGAGTTCGGCCACATTCTTGGAGTGGTCGCCAATGCGCTCAATCGCCTTGGCCAAAAAGAGCAAGTCCAGGCTGGCAGAGATGGTGCGAGGGTCTTCCATCATGTAGGTGACCAGCTTGCGCACAAACCCGTCGAACTCCTTGTCGATCAGGTCGTCTTCTTTCAGGATGGCGAGCGCGGCTTTGGTGTCCAGGCGGGCAAAGGCATCCAGGGCCTTGCGCAGCAGGCCGGAGGCCAAATCTGCCGCCATGCGCAAATCACTGGAGGGCAGTGAACGCGCGGCACCGCTTTCAATGATGGACTTGACCATCCGCGCCATCTTGTGCGCCTCGTCGCCCATGCGCTCGAGGTTGGCGGTGGCCTTCGAGAAAGCGATCAGCAAGCGCAGGTCGCGCGCCGTGGGTTGACGGCGGGCAATGATGGACGAGAGTTCATGGTCAATCTCCACCTCCATGGCATTCACGCGCTGCTCCATGGCGACCACTTGCTCCACGGCGTCCATGCTGAACTGGGACAAGGCATAGATCGCCTGGCGGATTTGCGACTCCACCAAGCCGCCCAACTCCATCACGCGGGAAGAGACGTTATTGAGTTCGCTATCGAACTGGGTGGAGAGGTGTTTTTCGGGCATGGTGTCTCCTCAGCCGAAACGGCCGGTAATGTAGTCTTCGGTTTCTTTGCGCTGGGGCTTGAAGAACATCTGCTCTGTCTCGCCAAACTCCACCAGATCGCCCAGGTACATGTAGGCCGTGTAGTCGCTGCAGCGCGCGGCCTGCTGCATGTTGTGGGTCACGATGACCACGGTGTAGTCGTTCTTCAGCTCGGCAATCAGTTCCTCAACCTTGGCGGTAGAGATGGGGTCCAGCGCCGAGCAAGGCTCGTCCAGCAACAGCACTTCGGGCTTGATGGCAATGCCGCGTGCAATGCACAGGCGCTGCTGTTGGCCGCCCGAGAGGCTGGAGCCACTTTGATTGAGCTTGTCCTTGACTTCGTTCCACAGTGCCGCCTTGCGCAGCGCCCATTCCACACGGTCGTCCATGTCAGTGGCGTTGAGGCTTTCAAACAGCTTCACACCAAACGCGATGTTGTCGTAGATGGACATCGGGAACGGCGTGGGCTTCTGGAACACCATGCCCACCTTGGCGCGCACCAGGGCCACGTCCTGCTTGCTGGTGAGCAGGTTCTCACCGTCCAGCACGATCTGGCCTTCAGCGCGCTGCTCGGGGTACAGCTCGAACATGCGGTTGAAGGTGCGCAGCAGGGTGGACTTGCCACAGCCCGAAGGGCCGATGAAGGCCGTGACCTTGTTCTCGGGGATGTCCAGGTTGATGCCCTTGAGGGCGTGGAATTTGCCGTAGTAAAAGTTCAGATCGCGCACCGTGATCTTGGAGTTGGCGGATGCGGATGCTTGCAGGGTGGAGGGCATGAATGTCTTCCTTGTTTATTTCTGGCGTGTCAAAACACGCGCCAGGATGTTGAGACCGAGAACAGCTACCGTGATCAGGAACACGCCGGCCCACGCCAGCTCCTGCCAGTTCTCATAGGGGCTCATCGCAAATTTGAAAATCGTGACCGGCAAGCTGGCCATGGGTTTGGACAGATCGGCATTCCAGAATTGGTTGTTGAGCGCGGTAAACAGCAGAGGCGCTGTCTCACCCGCAATGCGCGCCACAGCCAGCAACACCCCAGTGATCACACCGGCACGGGCCGCACGCAAGGTAACCATGGTGATGACGCGCCACTTGGGCGTGCCCAGGGCATAAGCCGCCTCACGCAGGCTGGCAGGCACCAGCAGCAGCATGTTTTCGGTAGTGCGGATGACCACCGGAATCACGATCAGCGCCAGGGCCAGCACCCCGGCGTAGCCTGAGAAGCTCTTGAACCGGGCTACCACCACTGCGTACACAAACAGGCCAATCACGATGCTCGGGGCGGACAGCAAAATGTCGTTCACGAACCGGGTCGTGGCCGCCAGCCAGCTGCGCGACTCGTATTCGGCCAAGTAGATACCGGCCATGATGCCAATCGGCGTGCCCACAAACGTGGCCATCGTTACCATGACCAACGAACCAAAGATGGCGTTGGAAATACCGCCCACTTCGTTGGGTGGTGGGGTCATCTGCGTGAACAGCGCCACACTCAGGCCACCCAGGCCCAGGCGGATGGTTTCCCACAGAATCCAGACCAGCCAGAACACACCGAACAGCATGGCCGCTAAAGACAGCGTGAGCGCAATCTGGTTGACGCGCTTGCGGCCGTTGTAGCGGGCTTGCCGCATTTGCGCCAAATCGGCGGCAGAAATCAGGCGTTGAGAGGTACTCATGAACGCGCCCCTTCACTCTTTTTAAGACGCGACAGCAACAGCTTGGACAAAGACAGCACCACGAAGGTGATGAAGAACAGAACCAAGCCCAGGTAAATGAGGGACGCCTGGTGCAAGCCCTCACCGGCTTCGGCGAACTCGTTGGCCAATGCAGAGGTGATGCTGTTGGCCGCCTCAAACACCGACAGGGAGTCGAGCTGGTTCATATTGCCGATGACGAATGTCACGGCCATGGTTTCGCCCAACGCACGGCCCAGGCCCAGCATGACGCCGCCGAGCACACCGGTCTTGGTGAACGGCAGCACCACTTTGAAGACAACCTCCCAAGTGGTCGCACCCAAGCCATAGGCAGACTCTTTGAGCAAGGCGGGGGTCACCTCAAACACATCACGCATCACCGACGCAATGAAGGGGATGATCATGATGGCCAGGATGATGCCCGCCGACAAAATGCCGATGCCCACGGGAGGGCCCGACACAAAAGCGCCCAAGTAAGGCACTCCGCTGAACATCGCTTGCAAAGGCTGCTGCACAAAGCGCGCAAGAATGGGGCCAAACACCATCAGCCCCCACATGCCATACACAATGGACGGCACGGCCGCCAGCAGTTCGATCGCAGTCCCCAAAGGACGCTTGAGCCAGGCGGGAGAAAGTTCGGTCAAAAACAGCGCAATGCCAAAACTCACGGGCACGGCGATCAGCAAGGCGATGACCGAGGTGGCCAAGGTACCGTAAATCATGACCAAGCCACCGTACTCGTTCTGTACGGGGTCCCAGACGCTACGGGTCAGGAAACTGAGGCCATATTTCGCGATCGAAGGCCAGGCTCCGATCACCAAAGAAACAAGGATGCCCACCAGGAGCAGCAAGGTCAGCACGGCTGCGCTGCGAGCGAGCCAACCAAAAATGCGGTCAGCCAACATGCCAGAGATCAAGGGCTGCGGGCGAGGTGGCGTGGTCCGTTGAGCGCCACGCCCCGCCTTGGCAGACGGGGTTTGCGGGACCGGCAAGATAGTGGACACGTTAAGAGCCTTCTATAAATGCAATCTGGGGACTGGCCAGGCCATCAAGCCAGCCAGTCCCACCAGACTACTTACTTGTATGCAATCGCCTTACCAGCCGCATCTTGGATACCAGCCCAAGACTTCAGAATGATGCCCTTCACAGCGTCAGGCATAGGCACATAGTCCAGGTCTTCAGCGGTTTTGTCCCCAGACTTGTAAGCCCATTCAAAGAACTTCAGAGACGTAGCCGCCTGCACAGGCTTGTCTTGCGACTTCTGCATCAGGATGAAGGTGGCGCCAGTGATGGGCCAGGATTCCTTGCCAGGCTGATTGGTCAAGATTTGGTAGAAGCTCTTGGCCCAATCTGCACCTGCAGCAGCAGCCTTGAAGGCGGTGTCGTCAGGGGCGACAAACTGACCATCGGCATTTTGCATCTGCACATAGGTCATCTTGTTTTGCTTGACGTAGGCGTACTCCACGTAACCGATGGAGTTGGGCAGACGACCCACAAACGCAGCCACGCCTTCGTTGCCCTTGCCACCCGCACCCGTAGGCCAGTTCACTGCTGTGCCCTCACCAACCTTGCTCTTCCACTCAGCATTCACCTTGCTCAGGTAATTAGTAAAGATAAAGCTGGTGCCCGAACCGTCGGCACGGCGCACAGGGGCGATGGCGGCATCAGGCAGAGCCACACTGGGGTTGAGCGCCTTGATGGCGGCATCGTTCCAGTTGGTGATTTTGCCCAGGTAAATGTCGCCCAACACTTGGCCGCTGAGCTTGATCTGACCGGCAGCAATGCCCTTGATATTGACCACCGGCACCACGCCACCGATCACGGTAGGAAACTGAACCAAGCCCTTTTTGCTCAGTTCTTCATCCTTGAGCGGGGCATCAGAGGCACCAAAGTCCACTGTCTTGGCTTCGATCTGGCGCAGGCCAGCTCCGGAGCCAACGGATTGGTAGTTGATCTTCACACCAGTGGCCTTGTTGTAATCAGCAGCCCACTTGGAGTACAGGGGTGCAGGGAAGCTGGCACCCGCGCCAGTTGCCTCTTGCTGCGCCATGGCGCTGGAAAAAGCACCCGCAGCAACCACACCGGCAACCAGAACTCGAATCGCAGACAGTTTCATGGAAAGACCTCTAGGGTGAATAAGTTGGGATGTCGCTACTCTAGGATCACTCTATGACAGTGTTGTGACATAAAAAAATGGATTGTCACAACAGCCGCAGGAGCGATTTTCAAGGAGTCGTGGGCGCACGAATACCTTACCGATCTGCATCCAAACTGCGCAGCCCCCCCAGGCGACAACATCACGTGGACCGACTCGTGGAGTTCTTGCGGCTCACCGTCATAAGAATGACACAAAGCCCCCTTAGTCTCCCGCCACCGGCCTACGCGCTGCTACGACCTCACAAGAGACATCGATGGCATGGACGCTGCCCCACTTTATGACCCACCGCAGGTCTGCCCGCCCGAGACAAGCCCCAACCATGACCGCACCAGAGCGCCGCCGACACCCCAAATCACACCCCATGCTCACCCACATCACGACCCACCCTGCCTCGCGCCCCCTGCGCAGGAGTAGTGGCGCCGTCGCGCTGGGGCGACGTGATTGGCTGCGCTGGGCAACAGGCATGGGGGTATGGGTTACGGCCGGGCAGCCCACCTGGGCACAGGGGGACAGCTCGCGCACCGTTTCGATTGCACAAGTGGTGGACATGTCGCCCACCCAACAAGATGTGAGCCGAGATTTTCTGACCGGATCGCGCGCGGCGTGGCAAGACACGAATGCACGCGGTGGCATCCAGGGCAAACCGGTGCAGCACATGGTTCTGGAAACCGATGGCACCCCAGGGCAACTCCAGTCGGCCTGGCAAACCGCCCACCGTCAAAGCCAGTGCGCAGCGTTGGCGGGCTGCGTAGGGCACAACGCGGCCCAAGGGCTTGCCAAGCTGCAAACAGGTGCGGACACCAACAACCCGCTGCCTTTGGTGGCCCCATGGCTGCACCACACTACAGCCCAAGGTGCATCCGATACCGTATTTGATGTCTTTGCCGACTTGCGCGCGCAAGTCACCCATGCATTGAAGTCCCTGGCATCCATGGGTGTCCCAGAACTGGCCGTCGCCTATGCGGCGGGCCATGACCCTGCTCTTTGGCAAGCCGCAGTGGCGCAAGCCGCACGCGAGCAGAACGTCAAGGTGCAAACCATCGGCGCGGACGCGCAGTTGACGCAGCCCATCGTTCTTTTTGTGGGGGGCACCCCCGAACTGCACGCGTTTGTGGAAAAACTCAAACTGCCAGCGGGGCGCCAGTGCTACGTGATTGCATTGGCCGACGTGAATTTGCAGGTGCTGGCCCAAATGGGCAATCTGCCCAAGAAAGTGTCCATCGTCGCCACACAGACCGTTCCCCTGGTCACTGCGGGCCTGCCCATCGTCCGCGCATACCGAGAAGCCCTGGCACGTTTGTACGACGAGCCCCCCTCGCCCCAGGGGTTGGCCGGTTTTATTGCCGCCAAGTACACCGCCGAGGTGTTGCAACAAATTAACGGCACCATCACCCGGGCCAATGCACTGGCGGCCTTCCAGCAACGCAAGCCCGTCACAGTGGGTGGCTGGGCTGTTTCCTATCAAGACAAGAAACGCTCCGCGCCCTTTGTGACCCAAAGCATGCTGTCATCCGACGGTCGCATTGTGGGCTAAGGCCCCAGCCGCCATTCGCGCAAGGCAGATGCTATGCTGCCCAAGATCAGAGCCAGAGAGACTGCGCACACTGCGCCACCCCATGCAAAACGGAACATTGCTCGCAGCTGTGGATCTTGGATCCAACAGCTTTCGCCTTGAAATTGGCCGCTTCGAGCACGGCCACATCCACAAAGTCGAATACCTCAAGGAGACCGTGCGCCAAGGCAACGGGCTGGACGACAACCGCAACCTGACGCAAGACGCGCTGGAGCGCGGCTGGGCCTGCCTGGCACGATTTGGTGAACGACTGGCTGGATTTCCTCGCGAACATGTGCGAGCCGTCGCCACCCAAACTCTGCGCGAAGCCCGCAACCGGGACGATTTTCTAACCCGCGGCAGTGAGGTGCTGGGGTACCCGATTGACGTAGTGTCTGGCATCGAAGAAGCCCGACTGATCTACCAAGGGGTGGCCCGATTGCTGCCGCAATCCGATGAACGCCGGCTGGTGGTGGACATTGGGGGGCGATCTACCGAACTGATTTTGGGCGAGCAGTTCTCCCCCAAGTCCGTGGCTTCGTTCAGGGTGGGCAGCGTGGCATGGTCGTCCCGCTATTTTGCGGATGGCGCCTTCACCCCCCAGGCCTTTCTGGCCGCAGAAATCGCCGCCAAAGCCGTGCTGGACGAGGCTCTGGCCGTTTTTCGCCGAGACGCGTGGGATGTGGCGTATGGATCATCAGGTACAGCCGGTGCCGTGGGCGATGTGCTAGCAGCCATGGGTGGTCCCAAGGGCATCATCACTCGCTCGGGCCTGGAGGCATTGCGCGACAAACTGCTGCGCGCCCAAAGCGCAGACCGAGTTCGCATGGAAGGACTCAAGGAAGACCGGCGCGCCGTGATTGGCGGCGGGATCAGCATCCTGCGAGCGGTGTTCGATCTTCTGGATATTGACGAAATGCAGGTGGCGCAAGGGGCCTTGCGACAAGGCGCCCTCTACGACCTATTGGACCGCGAGCAGCCCGAGACCGACCTGCGCACCGACACCGTGAACGCCCTGATGCAGCGCTTTGCCGTGGATGTGCCCCACGCCGAACGCGTTGCCGAAACGGCCTGCAAGCTCTTCTTGCAAGCGGCGCAGCCCGACAGTGAGCGGGCCGCACGCAAACTGGAATGGGCTGCCAAGTTGCACGAGGTGGGATGCCGCATTTCGCACAGCGACTACCACCGGCACGGCGCCTACATCCTCGACAACACAGACGCGGCAGGCTTTGCGCTGCCCGAGTTGCATCGACTGAGTGTGCTCGTTTTGGGACAACGTGGAAAAGTGCGCAAGCTAGAGGCGGATTTATCCGACCCCATCTTTGCTCTGCAGTTGCTGTGCCTTCGATTGGCCGTAGCGCTGTGCCACGCACGGCGCGCCCCCGATATCTCAGGCATACGGTTGCAGGCAGAGCCTGGCGTATTCACACTCTCAGCCCCACCGCCTTGGTCAAAAGCCTATCCCCAATCGGCCCACTTGCTGCAGGAAGAAGTCACCGCCTGGCAAAAAACGCCTTGGGATTTGCACATCGTGGGTGATTGATACACACCCTTAAACGGTATAAACTGTTTATACCGTTTAAGGAGAACTACATGAACACCGCCCAAGAAACAACGCCCGTCGCTACCGCTGCAGAAAAAGAACCGGCAAAAGCCACCAAAGCAGTCGCCGCTCCCGCAAAAAAAGCACCAGCATCGCCCACCAAGGCAAAAACCGAAAAAGCCAAGGTAGCGGCGGCCCCTAAAGCCAAAGCAGCCCCGAGCAAAGCGATCCCCATCAAGGAAGCCAAGACCAAAAAGCCCAAGTTGGTGCGCGACAGCTTCACCATCCCCAAGGACGAATACCTGGTGATTGAAAACCTGAAGCAGCGGGCACTGGGTCTCTCGCACCCTGTCAAAAAGAGCGAGCTGCTGCGCGCTGGACTGAAGCTGCTCGCAGGCCTCTCTGATGCTGCGCTGCGCACCGCCTTACAGGCCGTGCCTTCCATCAAAACCGGGCGCCCTACCAAAGAAGCGCAGGCACCACAACCCAAACCAGTGGCAGTGGCGGCCCCCAAGGCAAAGCCAGCCGCCAAGGCTCGCACCAAGTAAGCCCACTGGCAAAGCAAAGCATCACAGGTACTCGGGGGACTGAACGGTCATCAGGACCGTTTGGCTCTGCTCCAGGCGTTGCCGCTGGCGCAGCCACCACACAGCCCCTTTGCGTACCGCACACTCAGGCGACTGCAGCCCGAGCAATTGGGCAATCACCTGCCCCAGTACGGGCTGGTGTCCCACAATCAAGATGGTGCCCCGGGCGTTGGGCCATTGCGCCAAGTCGAGCAAATCTTGCACTGTGCCGCCTGGTAACAGTTCAGCACGCATTTTGAATTTGCGGCCCAGCGCTGCTGCCGTCTGCTCTGTTCGGCGCGCCGGGCTGGCAATCACACGCAACCCCTCGGGCAATTGGCGGTCCAGCCAGGCGGCCATTCTGGCCGCCTGCTTCTCGCCGCGCGGCGTTAACGCGCGTGCCAAATCATCTACCCCCTCGGCAGCCTCTTCGGCCTCGGCATGTCGCCAGAGAATCAAATCCATTTCATCCCCCGTCACGCAGACCGAAGCCCCGCCGCGCCATAGCGCACCATCAAGGCGTTCTGCGCGCCATGCCCTGTCGATGGGCGGCTTGCACGCTGGTACGCACCGTTGGCGTCCAAGGTCCACGCATCCCGGTCGTCATGCAAATAGGCCACCAAGCACTCATCCACAATTTGCTGGCGCAGTTTCGAGTCCGTCACCGGCCACGCCAACTCAATGCGCCGCATCATGTTGCGATTCATCCAATCGGCACTCGAAAGATACAAGTCTTCTTGGCCATTGCTGCGAAAGTAAAACACCCGCGTATGCTCCAAGAACCGGCCAATGACCGAGCGCACGCGGATGTTATCGGTGACGCCCGGTACCTGAGCGGCCAACATGCACGCTCCACGCACAATGAGATCAATGCGCGCACCGCACTGCCCGGCCAGGATCAGCGCCCGAATCAAAGCCTCGTCGGTCAAGGCGTTCATCTTGAGCACGATGCGTGCATCTTCTCCTCGACTGGCCGCTTGCCCCACCTGCTCAATCTTTTCCTGCATGCGGCGCTGCAGATGAAATGGGGCCAAGATCAGTTGGCGCAGCTTAGGCGGGCGATTCTGGCTGGCAAGGTGGCTAAAAACGCCATCCATGTCAGCAGTGGTTTCCTCGTTCGCAGTCAGGTAACTGAGGTCTGTGTACAAGCGTGCTGTGCGCACGTTGTAGTTGCCCGTGGAGAGGTGCCCGTAGCGGCGCAAACGCCCACCTTCCCGGCGGGTCACCAACAGCATCTTTGCGTGGGTCTTGAGGCCCACCACCCCATAAACCACCTGCGCCCCCACAGACTCCAGAGCTTCTGCCCAGTTGATGTTGGCCTCTTCATCAAAGCGGGCTTTCAGCTCCACAACCGCCATGACCTCTTTGCCGCGGCGCACCGCTTCCGTCAGCAACTCCATCAACTCTGAATCAGCCCCTGTGCGGTAGATCGTTTGCTTGATCACCAGCACTTGAGGGTCGTTGACGGCCTCGCGCAAAAATGCCAGCACGCCATCGAAACTCTCAAATGGCTGGTGGATCACCACGTCCCTCTGGCGCACCTGCTCCAAAATAGAGACTCCCTGCTGCAACTGCCGTGGCCAGGACGAGCGCCAGGGCGGAAACAACAAAGCGGGGTCATTGACGAGATCCACCAATTGCGTCAGCCGCACCAGATTGACAGGCCCTGGAACCCTGTAGACAGCCGCAGGCGGTAGCGCAAACTGCGCCCTCAAAAACTCAGACAAAAACGAAGAACAACCGGCAGATACCTCCAATCGAACCGCTTGGCCATAGTGACGCTGCTGAAGCCCTTGGCGCAGAGCAGTGCGCAGGTTGCGCACATCCTCCTCGTCCAGCGCCATGTCCGAATGCCGGGTAACCCGGAACTGCGAGAATTCGGTGACTTCGCGCCCTGGAAACAGGTCGTGCAGATGGGAGCGGATGATGCTCGAAAGGCTCACAAACCAAGTGCCTTGCGGGGCCACCTTGCTGGGCATGCGAACCAGGCGTGGCAAGGCCCGAGGCACTTTCACAATGGCGACTTCGTTCTCACGACCAAAGGCATCCGGTCCGCGCAGGCGCACAATGAAATTCAAGGATTTGTTGGCCACTTGCGGAAACGGATGGGCCGGATCCAGCCCCACCGGTATGAGCAAAGGCCGCACCTCTTTCACAAAGTAGTCTTGTACCCAGCGCCGCTGCGCGGCATTGCGTTCCCCGTGGGAGACGATGCGAATTCCATGCGACTCAAACGCGGGGACCAAGGACTCGTTGTACAACGCATACTGGCGCACCACTAGGTTGTGGACGATTGCGGACAAGGACTCAAGCGACGCAGCACTGTAGAGGCCCTTGGCGTCCCCGTTCTTGGCGGCAGTGATGTGTGGCGCAGCCCGCACCTCAAAAAACTCATCCAGATTGGACGACACGATGCACAGGTAACGCAGCCGCTCCAGCAACGGCACGTCCGTGCGTGCGGCCCAATCAAACACCCGCTCGTTGAATGCCAGGATGCTCTGATCACGGTCCAGCATCACAACAGGGGACATGGGGCTTTTGCACCGCAAAGCTCCAGAATCGTCAGGAGTACCAGACTCTCCAGCACCCTCAACAACAGCATCGGTCAGCGGTTTGTCCAAAGGCAAGGGCAGCATGAGAGGCGCAATCAAAGTCACAATCAGACGCGCAGTATTTGCTATTCAGATGACAGTGATGTGACAGTTTTTTGCACCACCTTATGCGGTGTCACAAAGCGATTGACCGGCACAAGATGGCCGAGAAACTGATCCGCAGCCGAACCCCAGGTAAATGCCAGTGCACGCTGACGCGCCTCATGCCGAGGGATGCGCAAGGCTTGCTGACAAGCCGACAAAAGGTCTTCATCCAGCATACCACCCTGGGCTGCAGCACCGTCATGCGCACCCAGCACCTCCATAGGCCCCTCGACAGGAAACGCAGCAACCGGAGTGCCACAAGCCATGGCTTCCAGCATCACCAAGCCAAAAGTCTCAGAGCGGCTGGGAAAAACAAATACATCAGCCGCTGCATAGACCTGCGCCAGCGTGGGCCTGTCCAAAATTCCCAACCAGCGAACGTGGGGAAACCGCGCCTTCAGCCCTGCTTCCAGCGGCCCAACCCCGCAGACCACCTTGGTCCCAGGCATCTGCATTTGCAGGAAGGCCTCAATATTTTTCTCGTAGGAAACACGACCGACATACAGACTGACGGGATGCGCCAATGCCCCTGTCACATGACAAGGCTTTGTGACGGCTTCAAATTGAAATGCCTGAGTGTCCACCCCATGGGTCCACCTGCGCAAGTTGCGAAAGCCACGTTGGGCCAGCATATTCATCACATCTCGCGTCGGCACCATCACCCCTGAAGACGGTCGGTGAAAATGGCGAAAAAGGGCATACCCCCAAGCCAGCGGAATGCGCAGCGCCGCTTGCAGAATCTCTGGAAACCGTGTGTGAAAGGCGGTGGTGAACGCCAAGCGGTGCCGCAAACAATATTTGCGAGCAGCCCAGCCCAGAGGACCTTCCGTGGCCAGATGAATCGCATCGGGCTGGTAATCAGCCAACAAGCCTGTCAACATTTTGAATGGCCGTACCGCCAAATCAATGCCCGCATAGCCAGGACAGGGACGGGTGCGAAACAGCCCTGGATGTATGACCATCACCTGGTGTCCACGCGACTCCAGTTGCTGCACCAGTTCCACCAGCGTTGTCACAACGCCATTGACCTGGGGCTGCCATGCATCGGTGACGAGGGCAATTTTCATGCGGCCACCTGCTGCCCTAGGGGCTCCAACACGCGGGGCGACGCATTTCCATGCCAATGCACGATTTCCAAGCGCCCATCGCGGTGCTCAACCAAAGCCGTGCAACTCTCCACCCAATCACCATCATTGCAATACAAAATACCGTCGATCTCGCGCATCTCTGCCCGGTGGATATGGCCACACACCACGCCCTGGTGCCCCCTGCGACGGGCTTCAGCCGCCACGGCGTTCTCAAAATCAGTCACGTAGTTCAATGCCTTTTTGACTTTGCCTTTGAGATAGGCAGAAAGCGACCAGTAGGGCAGCCCCATGCGCGCGCGCAAGCGATTGAGGTGCCGGTTGAGTTTGAGGGTCAATTCATACAGGTTGTCCCCCAGGTAGGCCAACCATTTGGCGCATTGGATGACGCCATCGAAGTAGTCCCCATGGACCACCCAAAGCCTTCGCCCATCGGCTGTGGTGTGTACTGCTTCGGTTTGCACGTGGATTCCCCCAAAGGAATGCCCTTCAAATGCTCTTGCAAACTCGTCGTGGTTACCCGGAACAAAGACGATGCGACAACCTTTGCGGGCACTTCTCAATAATTTCTGCACCACGTCGTTGTGCAACTGGGGCCAAAACCAGCGGCGGCGGAGTTGCCAACCATCCACAATGTCCCCCACCAAATACAGCGAGTCGCTGGAGTGGTGACGCAGAAAATCCAGCAGTGCAGCAGCCTGGAAGCCTGGAGTTCCCAAATGCAAATCCGAGATAAAAATGGCCCGGTACTTGGGATGAGACTCCGCCTCCGGGCTGTCTGTATCAACGGCTTGCGCTTCGGGTGGAAGAAAAGGCAGGTTCATACCACCCCACGCACCGGAAGCATCCAGCGCGGCCCGCATCAAGCCCCCAGAAAGTGCTTGCGATAGCGGGGATGCAAATCTGCCAGACGCATCAACATGGGCAGATCTGCGGTGTTGAAATCGGGATCCCATGCGGGTGCGCCCAACACACGGGCACCCAGGCGCAAATAGCCTTTGATCAAGGCTGGTGGCTCGGCCAATACCGAATTGTCGAGCTGCTCCACAGGCAGAGGAAGGCGGGGACGTACGTGGTATTCAATGGGCGCAAGGTGGGTTTGGCGAAGCTGCTCCCAGATACTGGCAGCCACGTCGCCACTGACCACACCGTTGTGCAGCATGGGGATGCTGGCGCAACCGATCATGGTGTCGAGCTGATTGCGAACCATGAAATCGGCCAACGCGCCCCACAAAGCCATGATCACACCGCCAGTGCGATGTGCCGGGTGCACGCAACTGCGCCCCAACTCCACCATCCTTGACCGTAGCCCACGCAAACGTGTGAGATCAAACTCCGTGTCGCTGTAAGTGCCCCCAACGCGCTGGGCCTGGGCGGGCGTCAGGACCCGGTAGGTTCCGATGACTGCCTGGCTCATCTCATCAAGCACCAAGAGATGCTCGCAATAGTCATCGAACAGATCAATGTCGTGACCCGGCACTGGAGTCGACAGACGTGCACCCATTTCAAGGCCAAAGACCTCGAAACGCAGTCTTTGTGCCTGCCTGACTTCGTCCAGATGGCGAGCCCAGCGGACCTGAATGCCCGCCTGGACTGGCCTGCCAGCGCCCCAGACGCCCCCAGGCGCAGACGAGCGCTCGGTGGCGCCATGTACAGACTCTATAACGGGGGATAAACCGCCATGGGTGGGCTCTTGCATGAATAGGCTCCTTCGTTCAACCCAAGAATCTGGAGCCAGGCAAACACCTCAACCTGGTCCATTTTCTGGAAGTTTGAAAGAACCCAATGACACTGGCGTTGCAATGCCAAGGCGAATTCATGACACACGGCCATCAGGCCATGACCCATTGACATCTGAGTCAAAGGTGGATGGCCGCAGGAGCCACCAGTCAACCGGCCCGCGCCGCGTCAACCAATTTTTGAGCGCAGCGATTGGCCTGGTCCTCGTCTCGCGCCTCCACCATCACACGCAGCAGAGGCTCGGTCCCGCTGGCGCGGATCAGTACCCGGCCTGTCTCGCCCAGCTCGGCCTCCACTTGCCCAATCGCTTCGGACAACAGGGCATTGCCCTTCCAGTCTTGCCCAGGTGTGAGGCGCACGTTCAGCAACACCTGCGGAAACAACACCAGGTCCTTGAGCAAATGCGGCAAGCTGGAGCCGCTGCGCACACAGGCTTGAAGCACTTGCAGGGCGCTCACTAGGCCGTCCCCCGTAGTGTGCTTGTCCAGTGCCAGCAAATGGCCAGAGCCTTCGCCACCCAATGTCCAGCGGTGCTTGGCCAGTTCTTCCAGTACATAGCGGTCGCCCACTTTGGCACGCTCCAGGCGAACGCCGCGCTGTTTGAGCGCCACCTCCACCGCCATGTTGGTCATCAATGTACCCACAACACCCGGCACATGTTCATCACGCCCCATGCGGTCGGCAGCCATCAGATACAGCAACTCATCGCCGTTATAGAGGCGCCCTGCCGCATCCACCATTTGCAAGCGATCCGCATCGCCGTCCAGCGCTACACCATAGTCAGCGCGGTTGGCACGCACAGAGCGCACCAGAGCTTCGGGGTGTGTGGCGCCCACCTCATGGTTGATGTTCAGGCCATCCGGTGCGCAGCCAATGGACAGCACTTCTGCGCCCAGCTCATGGAATACCTTGGGAGCCACTTGGTAGGCCGCGCCGTGCGCCGCATCCACCACGATCTTGAGCCCACGCAAGGTCAGGTCTTGAGGGAAAGTGCTTTTACAGAACTCAATGTAGCGCCCTGCCGCATCATCCAACCGACGTGCTTTACCCAAGCTGGAAGAATCGGCCCAGACCGGTGTCTCGTCCAACGCGGCCTCAACCGCCTGCTCCCAAGCATCTGGCAATTTCGTTCCTTGGGCACTGAAAAACTTGATGCCATTGTCTGGATAGGCGTTGTGGCTTGCACTGATCACCACACCCAAGCTGGCTCGCTGAGCCCGGGTCAGGTACGCCACCCCAGGCGTGGGCAGCGGCCCGAGCAGCACCACATCGACCCCAGCGGAGTTGAACCCTGACTCCAAGGCACTCTCCAGCATGTATCCAGAAATACGCGTGTCTTTACCAATCAACACGGTGGGGCGGTCTTCTGTGCGACGCAAGACGCGTCCCACGGCATGGGCCAAGCGCAACACAAAATCTGGAGTGATGGGGTACTGCCCCACCGTGCCTCGAATGCCATCTGTGCCGAAATACTTGCGGGTCATGTCTCTCAATCTCCAATCGTTAACGAAGACGTATCCAACGCCTCATGGTGTTGCCAGCCCATCGCGCAGATCGGGCTGCAGACCTTGGCTCGCAGCCCGCCACACTGCCAAGGCCGCCACCGTCTCTCGCACGTCGTGTACGCGAACGATGCGAGCCCCCCGCTCTACCCCCAGCAAGGCAGCAGCCACGCTGGGGACCATGCGGGCATCCACATCCAAACCTGTCACAGCCCCCAGCGACGATTTGCGAGACCACCCCACCAGCAATGGGTAGCCATCGGCCAGCAGCTCAGACTGGTGGGACAACAAGGCAAAATTCTGCTCTACCGTTTTGCCAAAACCCACGCCCGGGTCCAGCACAATGCGCTCGCGCTGCACTCCGGACGCTCGCAAACTGGCGGCCGATTCTTGCAAGAATTTTCTCACTTGCGGCACGATCTCTCCTGACATGGGAGACACCTGCATGGTTTGCGGATCACGGTGCATGTGCATGAGGCATACACCGCAAGAGGGGTGGGTGGCCACCACGGCCAGCGCCCCCGGCTGCCGTAGCGCCCAGATGTCGTTGATGACGTCTGCGCCCAAGTCAAGAACGGCCCGCATGACTTGGGGCTTGTAGGTATCCACAGAAACAGGAACGCCCAAAGACACCGCCTCTCGAACCACGGGAAGTACACGGGCCAACTCCTCCTCAAGCCCGACAGCGGGGCTGCCTGGACGGGTAGATTCGCCCCCAATGTCCAGGATATCCGCCCCCTCGCGAATCAAGCGCTCGCAATGGCGCAAAGCACTGGACGTATCAAGGTGTTGACCACCGTCTGAGAAGGAGTCAGGCGTGGCATTGACGATGCCCATGACAAGGGGCTTGTCCAGAGCAAGAGAGAACCTTGAAGTTTGCCAATCCATGTGATCCGGGGTGCTTGTGGTTTTCCTGCGAAAAACGCGAGGAATGCAAAAAAGAAACGGGGCATGCGCCCCGTTCTTTCATTCAAAAGCCTGCAGGTCAGGCCGCTGTGGGTGCAGTATCTGCCGCCACAGCGGGTGTACCACCGCTGGAGCCATCGCCACCGGAGGACGGGGTGCGGGGAGTCCAGTCCTTCGGAGGGCGGGGCTCCTTGCCTGCCATGATGTCGTCCAATTGCTCACTGTCGATGGTTTCCCAATCCAGCAAAGCCTTCGCCATGGCATGCATTTTTTCGCTGTGCTCTTCGATCAAGCGGCGGGCCAGGTTGTATTGCTCATCGATGATACGGCGGACCTCACCGTCCACCTTTTCCATCGTTTGCTCGCTCATGCTGGTCGTCTTGGTCACGGAACGACCCAAGAAGACTTCACCTTCATTTTCGGCATACACCATGGGGCCCAGAGCCTCCGTCATGCCATAACGGGTCACCATGTCACGTGCAATGTGTGTGGCTCGCTCAAAGTCGTTGCTGGCACCCGTGGTCATCTGGTTCATGAACACCTCTTCCGCAATACGGCCACCAAACAGCATGCTGATCTGGTTGAGCATGTACTCGCGGTCGTAGCTATAGCGGTCTTGCGCAGGAAGGCTCATGGTCACACCCAGGGCGCGGCCACGGGGAATGATGGTGACCTTGTGCACAGGGTCGCATTTAGGCAGCAGCTTACCAATCAGTGCATGGCCAGACTCGTGATAAGCCGTATTGCGGCGTTCTTCCTCAGGCATGACCATGCTCTTACGCTCTGGGCCCATCAAGATTTTGTCCTTGGCCTTCTCGAAGTCCTGCATCTCCACCGTGCGTGCATTGCGTCGGGCGGCCATCAAGGCGGCTTCGTTGCACAGGTTGGCCAGGTCAGCGCCGCTCATGCCAGGCGTGCCGCGGGCGATGATGCCAGGCGCCACATCTTGCCCCACCGGAATTTTGCGCATGTGCACATTGAGGATCTGCTCACGGCCCCGGATATCGGGCAACGTCACATACACCTGACGGTCAAAGCGACCGGGGCGCAGCAAGGCGGCATCCAGAATGTCTGGGCGGTTGGTGGCAGCCACCACGATCACACCAAGGTTGGTTTCAAAACCATCCATCTCCACCAGCATCTGGTTGAGGGTCTGTTCACGCTCGTCGTTACCACCGCCCAGGCCCGCACCGCGCTGGCGGCCCACCGCGTCAATTTCGTCAATGAAGATGATGCAAGGCGCATTTTTCTTCGCGTTCTCAAACATGTCGCGCACGCGGGCAGCACCCACGCCCACAAACATTTCCACGAAATCAGAACCAGAGATACTGAAAAACGGTACCTTGGCCTCGCCAGCAATGGACTTGGCCAACAATGTCTTGCCAGTACCTGGAGGGCCTACCAGCAGCAGACCACGGGGAATGCGCCCACCCAGCTTCTGGAACTTTTGCGGGTCTTTGAGGAAGTCCACCACTTCCTTGACTTCTTCCTTGGCTTCATCGCAGCCCGCTACATCGGCAAAAGTCACCTGATTGGTGTTTTCGTCCAGCATTCGGGCTTTGCTCTTGCCAAAGCTGAAGGCACCGCCCTTGCCACCACCTTGCATCTGGCGCATGAAATAAATCCACACACCAATGAGCAGCAGCATGGGGCCCCAGCTGACCAGCAAGGTCATGAGCAAGGAGCCTTCTTCACGCGGCTTCACGTCAAACTTGACCTTGTGCTCGATCAGGTCGCCCACCAAGCCACGGTCCAGCACCGATGCGTTCGTACGGATCTTCCGATCATCGTTGGTGGTGGCGATGATTTCACCGCCACTCAACCCTTCAGGAATCACGGCGCTCTTGATGCGGTTATTGCGAACCTCATCTAGGAACTCGGAGTACCCGACGGTCGTAGCGCCACCGCTGCCGCGGGTGTCAAACTGTTTGAACACCGTGAACAACACCATGGCAATGACCAGCCACACGGCAAATTTCGAAAACCACTGATTGTTCAAGCGGAACTCCAGTTACAAGGGAGAAAAATGGCTACATGCCCATTGAGGCTATAGCTTTGGGTGATTTTAGGTCTTTCAAGCCACAGAGCCAGCCTTATTCCCCCTAGTGCCCATGGACTCCACGGGGGATGGAGGGGTTGTCACAGACCAAAATTGACTCGCATCAAGAAATTTCACCTCCGAGAGCAGTGCGGGAGCCCCGCAGACTTTAAGCGAACGCCTACGGAACCGCCATCCGATTACGGCTTGGCCTTCAGCCCCATGCCAACCAGAAAAGTCTCCGACGACTTGTCGCGCGAGGCTTTGGGCTTGAGGGGCTTGACGACTTTGAAGGTCTGTTTGAACAAATTCACCAAGTCGCTGTAGCCACTGCCGTGAAACAGCTTGACCACCAAAGCGCCATCAGGCTTCAAATGGGCACAGGCGAACTCCACCGCCAGCTCCACCAAGTGCGCAATACGGGCAGTGTCGGCAGATTCGATGCCAGAGAGGTTGGGCGCCATGTCTGACACCACGACATCCACCACCCGACCGTCCAGTGCCTGTTCCAGTTGCGCCAAGACCTCAGGCTCGCGAAAATCGCCGTTCAAGAAGGTCACGCCCTCAATAGGCTCCATGGGCAAGATGTCCAGCGAGATGATGCTGCCATTGAGCTGCCCTGCAGCCGCCCCCGACGGAGACAGACGACGGCGCACATACTGGCTCCAGGCTCCGGGGGTGGAGCCCAAATCGACCACCGTGTAGCCTGGCTTGATCAACCCCAGCTGCTCATCAATTTCCTTGAGCTTGTAGGCGGCGCGGGCGCGGTAACCCTCTTTGTGGGCCAACTTGACGTAGGTGTCGTTGACATGGTCGTTGAGCCATGCCTTGTTGACCTTCTTGCTTTGGGTTTTTACTTTCATTGTGTTTTTCTTCCTGCCTCGATAATACGGCCATGCCCCAAATTCAATTGACTCCCGCAGAGCGCCGGGAACACCGCGCCAATGCCCACCATCTGGACCCTGTGGTCCTCGTCGGTGGAGACGGCATGACCCCTGCGGTCAAAAAAGAAATCGACGCGGCGCTCAACGCCCACGGACTGATCAAGGTCCGCGTGTTCGGTGATGACCGGGTCGCTCGCGAACTCATTTACCAAGAAGTGGCGGCAGAACTCAATGCCGCCCCGATCCAGCACATCGGCAAACTGCTGGTGCTGTGGCGCCCGATGCCTGCCAAAGAGCGTGCGATCGACGAGGACCGCATGCCAGGCCCTCGCGATGTGAAGGTGCTCAAGTTCAGCAAACGCGGCGGCCAACGCCCTGAAATCAAGCAGTTGCGCGTTTTAGGCAACCAGCGCTTGACGTCCGGCGGCCAGATCAAGCGTGCCAAGCCCAAGCAAAAGTCCATCAAAAAGCGCCAGGCTGACTGATCCCGATGCCAGGACACGGAGACACCGGGCGCGAACGCCACATCATCTGCATGAAATGGGGCAAGAAATACGGCCCCGAGTACGTCAACCGCCTCTACGCCATGGTGCGGCGCCACCTCACTGGCGACTTCCGGTTTGTCTGCTTGACCGACGATAACACCGGTATCCGAAACGAGGTGCAGTGCCTGCCGATTCCCCCTCTGGATTTGCCGCCCGGCATCCCCGAGCGGGGCTGGACCAAGCTGGTGACGTTCAGCGCGGACCTGCACGGACTCAAAGGCACGGCGCTGTTCCTGGACGTGGACGTGGTGGTGACCGGCAGCCTGGATGACTTCTTCACCCAGCCAGGCGAATTTTTGATCATTCACGATTACAAGCGGCCTTGGCGCGTCACGGGCAACTCGTCGGTATACCGCTTTGAACTGGGTGCCCACCCCGACGTACTGGAGTACTTTCGCGGTCACTTTGCCGAGATTCGGCAACAGTTTCGCAATGAGCAGGCTTATCTGTCGGATTTTCTGCACAAGCAAGGCAAGTTGCAATACTGGCCTGCCAGCTGGTGCCCCAGCTTTAAATACCACGGCATTCCAGCCTGGCCTACCAACTACTGGAAAGCCCCATTTGTGCCGGCCGATGCACGTGTGGTGATTTTTCACGGCGAGTGCAACCCACCCGATGCCCTGGCGGGCCGACGCAATCGGCGCTTTCGCTACATACGCCCCGCCACGTGGGTGGCAGAGCACTGGAAAGAATAATCCAGTACCCCACAGCCATAAAAAACCCGCATCCAGCGGGTTTTTTTATGGCTGTGGGCTGCGCAATGCCACTGCAAACTGGCCCAGCAAAAACAGCGCAAACGGTACTCAAGCGCCCTGCGCAGGTCCATCCACGCCATCGACTTCTGACGGCACCAAGGCCTGAGACTTCGGCAGCATGTGCAGCAAAACCACCAAGGCACACACCCACTGAAGCGCAAACATCACCGACCCCACGCTGTGCCACAGGCGCAAGTCCTGCCGCGCCACAATGCGTGGCGCCACACCGTACTGGGACAGCAGCGCCAGCAACATGCCACCCACTATAAAAATCATAGCTGCTTGCGCCCATTGGTATTGCGCTACAGACCCCTTTGGCCTAGACACCAAAAGCAACAGCAAGGTACAGCCGACAGACACCCAGGTCTGTGCGGCAAACAGCTGGGCAGCCATGCCCCCTGCCATGGCAGGCGATGGAAGGTGGGCGAACAGCAAAGGCACCACCAACAAGCCAACGGTGGACAGGCTGCCCCACCACAAGGCAGCAGCCAGCAGGGGAATACACCCAGGCATGGTGGTCAATCCCTGATCACAGGTAGCTGACAGCCACCACCTCATAGCGGCGGATACCGCCAGGGGCTTGCACTTCAGCGGTGTCGCCCTCTTCCTTGCCAATCAATGCACGAGCAATAGGGCTGGAGATGTTGATCAGCCCCTTCTTCAGATCGGCCTCATCTTCACCCACGATCTGGTACTTCACCAAATCGCCAGACTCTTCGTCTTCCAATTCCACCGTAGCGCCAAACACCACTTTGCCGCCGCCATCGACGGCGCTAGGGTCAATCACCTGGGCCACAGAGAGCTTGCCTTCAATCTCCTGAATGCGTCCTTCTATAAAACCCTGGCGGTCTTTCGCTGCGTCGTAGTCTGCGTTTTCACTCAGGTCGCCCTGGGCACGGGCTTCTGCAATCGCAGTGATCACCGAGGGGCGCTCCACGGTCTTGAGTCGATGCAGCTCTTCCTTGAGTATTTCAGCGCCGCGCTTGGTAATTGGAATGGTGGCCATTCGTGTCACTCTCCATAAATCAGGACAACTGCAGCGCCACAGGGCTGCAGCCATTGGGTCGATGTGAGGTCGGTCGGTGCTGCTTCGCAGACACACCGCATTCACGACCCTACAAAAGGAAACCGCCGCACGTTGCCGCGCGGCGGTGTCTGGTCAGAGGCCGATTATGCCGCTTTTGCGATGGCTCGGGCCACCCTCAAACAAAGCGATCGGGGAGCCTCAAGCCGCCAATTGGGCGTGAAGTTCCTGCACCGAATACACATCGAGCTTGTCGAGGTATTTCATACCCTCCACAGCCGCCTCGGCACCAAAGATGGTGGTGAAGGTGGTCACGCGGGCCAGCAGTGAGCTGGTGCGGATCGCACGCGAATCGGCGATCGCATTGCGGCGCTCTTCCACCGTGTTGATGACCATGACAATCTCGTTGTTCTTGATCGCATCCACAATGTGCGGGCGACCTTCGGTCACCTTGTTCACCACGCCCACAGGCACGCCAGCTTCGGCAATCGCAGCGGCAGTGCCCTTGGTTGCCACCAACTCAAAGCCCAGCGCCACCAGTTGGCGGGCGATGTCGACCGCACGCGGCTTGTCAGCGTTCTTCACCGTGAGGAATACCTTGCCCGACGTGGGCAGCTTGGTACCCGCGCCGAGCTGGCTCTTCACGAAGGCTTCGCCGAAGGTCTTGCCCACGCCCATGACTTCGCCGGTGGACTTCATCTCGGGGCCAAGAATCGTGTCCACGCCGGGGAACTTCACGAAGGGGAACACGGCCTCCTTCACGCTGAAGTACGGCGGGGTCACTTCCTTGGTGATGCCCTGCGAGGCCAGCGTCTGGCCAGCCATGCAGCGTGCAGCAACCTTGGCCAACTGGATACCCGTAGCCTTGCTCACGAAGGGCACCGTGCGCGAGGCGCGCGGGTTCACTTCAAGCACGTAGATCACGTCCTTGCCATCAACTTCCTGGATGGCGAACTGCACGTTCATCAGGCCCACCACGCTCAGGCCTTCGGCCATGGCGGCGGTCTGGCGCTTGATCTCGTCGATGGTCGGCTGCGACAGGTAGTACGGAGGCAGCGAGCAGGCGGAGTCGCCGCTGTGCACGCCAGCCTGCTCAATGTGCTCCATCACACCGCCAATGAAGGTGACGCCTGCAGAGTCGCGCACGCAGTCCACATCGCACTCGATGGCGTTGGAGAGGAAGCGGTCGAGCAGCACGGGCGAGTCGTTGCTCACCTTGACGGCCTCGCGCATGTAGCGCTCCAGGTCGCGTTGCTCATGCACGATTTCCATCGCACGGCCACCGAGCACATAGCTGGGGCGCACCACCAGGGGGTAGCCCAGGGCGGCGGCTTTTTCCAGGGCCTCGGGCTCGGTACGGGCCGTGGCGTTCGGCGGCTGGCGCAGTCCCAGGTCACCCAGCAGCTTTTGGAAACGCTCGCGGTCTTCGGCCGCATCGATCATGTCGGGCGTGGTGCCGATGATCGGCACGCCTTCGGCTTCGAGGCCCAGGGCGAGCTTCAAAGGCGTCTGACCGCCGTACTGCACGATCACGCCGACCGGCTTTTCCTTGTCCACGATCTCCAGCACGTCTTCGAGCGTCACGGGCTCGAAGTACAGGCGGTCGGAGGTGTCGTAGTCGGTCGAGACGGTCTCAGGGTTGCAGTTGACCATGATCGTTTCATAGCCGTCCTCGCGCATGGCGAGCGCGGCATGCACGCAGCAGTAGTCAAACTCGATGCCTTGGCCGATGCGGTTAGGACCGCCACCGAGCACCATGATCTTCTTGTTGTTCGTAGGCTCCGACTCACACTCGGCAACACCACCATGGGTGGCCACTTCGTAGGTGGAGTACAGGTACGCGGTGTTCGTGGCGAACTCGGCCGCGCAGGTATCCACACGCTTGTACACGGGGCGCACTTTCAACGCACGGCGGGCTTCGCGCACGGCCTTCTCCGTGGTCTTGAGCAGCTTGGCCAAGCGACGGTCAGAAAAACCTTTTTGCTTGAGCGTGAGCAGCGTTCCAGCATCCAGTGCCGCCAGAGCACCATCACCCTTTTCGGCGACCAGCTTGTCGATGTCCAGCTCGATCTTCACGATCTGCTCGATCTGTACCAGGAACCAACGGTCGATCTTGGTCAGCTCGAACACTTCGTCCACCGACAAGCCCATGGCGAAGGCATCACCTACATACCAGATGCGCTCAGGGCCAGGCTCTCCCAGTTCCTTTTCGAGCACTTCGCGGTCCTGGGTCTTTTCGTTCATGCCGTCCACGCCAACTTCCAGGCCGCGCAGGGCTTTTTGGAAGGATTCCTGGAAGGTGCGACCCATGGCCATGACTTCACCCACAGACTTCATCTGAGTGGTCAGGCGGCTGTCGGCCGTGGGGAATTTTTCGAACGCGAAACGCGGGATCTTGGTGACCACATAGTCGATCGAGGGCTCGAACGACGCGGGCGTGGCGCCGCCCGTGATTTCATTCTTGAGCTCATCGAGCGTGTAGCCCACAGCCAGCTTGGCCGCCACCTTGGCGATGGGGAAACCTGTGGCCTTGGAGGCCAGTGCCGACGAACGCGACACACGCGGGTTCATCTCGATCACGACCATGCGGCCGTCCTTAGGGTTGATCGAGAACTGCACGTTGGAGCCGCCCGTGTCCACGCCGATTTCGCGCAGCACAGCCAGGGACGCATTGCGAAGGACTTGATATTCCTTGTCCGTCAGCGTCTGGGCAGGGGCCACGGTGATCGAGTCACCCGTGTGCACACCCATAGGGTCCAAGTTTTCAATCGAGCAGATGATGATGCAGTTGTCCGCCTTGTCGCGCACCACTTCCATCTCGTACTCTTTCCAGCCGAGCAGCGACTCTTCGATCAGCAGCTCGTTGGTGGGCGAAGCTTCCAGGCCGCGCTTGCAGATAGTCTCGAACTCTTCAGGGTTGTAGGCAATACCACCGCCCGTGCCACCCAGTGTGAAGCTGGGGCGAATCACGGTGGGGAAGCCCACGCTCTTTTGCACGGCCCAGGCTTCGTCCATGCTGTGGGCAATGCCGGAGCGCGCGGAGCCCAGACCGATCTTGGTCATGGCGTCCTTGAACTTCAGGCGGTCTTCGGCCTTGTCGATGGCCTCGGGAGTGGCACCGATGAGCTCGACCTTGTACTTGTCGAGCACGCCGTTGTGCCACAGGTCCAGTGCGCAGTTGAGCGCGGTCTGGCCGCCCATGGTGGGCAAGATGGCGTCGGGGCGCTCCTTGGCGATGATCTTCTCGACCGTCTGCCATGTGATGGGCTCGATGTAGGTCACGTCGGCCGTGGCCGGGTCGGTCATGATCGTCGCGGGGTTGCTGTTGATCAGGATGACCTTGTAGCCCTCTTCGCGCAGGGCCTTGCAGGCCTGTACGCCGGAGTAGTCGAATTCACAGGCCTGGCCGATGATGATCGGGCCGGCGCCAATGATGAGGATGCTTTTTATGTCGGTACGTTTTGGCATAGTGCGTCGATCAGTCGATCGTAGGTTCGGCTGCCTGGGGGCTGGAGGATGGGGCGGCGGCAATCGCGTCGCGCCGCAGGGTCAGCTTGTCGAGAAGGGCCTGCACACGCTCTGGGGGCAGGTTCTTTTGCATCAGCTGCAACAGACCATCGCCTTGAATCAGCGGGCGCAGCACTTCGGCTTCGGCCTCATAAAACGTCACATCCCAGTCCTGCATTGCCTCGGCAAACGTGGCGTCATCCCAGGTTTTGCCCTTGGCCACGAGGGTCACCAACGGCATGGCCTTGTTTTCAATGAACGCCTTTTTGTAGGGCTTTTGCTGCCAACGCTCGGTAAACCACTCTTTGTGGGGCGAAGGCAAGGTGAGCACACGCTTGTGGATCGCTTTTTCCAGCGAGGCTGCGGGGAAACTGAACAATTTCATGGGGCAGGACCTTCTCGAAACGAGCTTCTTACGCAGCTTTCGCTGCCTGCATGGCGCGGGTGAAGCGATCAAACAGGTAGGCGATGTCGTGCGGACCGGGCGAAGCCTCAGGGTGGCCCTGGAAGCAGAACGCGGGCTTGTCGGTGCGCTCCAGCCCCTGCAGCGTGCCATCGAACAGGCTGATGTGGGTAGGGCGCAGCGTGGCGGGCAACGACTCCATGTCCACCGCAAAGCCATGGTTCTGGCTGGTGATGCTCACGCGGCCCGTGTCCAGGTCTTTCACGGGGTGGTTGGCACCATGGTGGCTGTTGGCCATCTTGAAAGTCTTGGCACCTGAGGCCAGGGCCATGATCTGGTGGCCCAGGCAGATACCGAACGTGGGCACGCCGCTGTCCATCAAGGTGCGTGCTGCGGCAATGGCGTAGTCACAAGGGGCTGGGTCGCCGGGGCCGTTGGACAGGAACACGCCATCGGGGTTGAGGGCCAGCACGTCGGCTGCGGGCGTCTTGGCGGGCACCACGGTGACCTTGCAACCGCGCTCAGCCAGCATGCGCAAGATGTTTTTCTTGACGCCAAAGTCGTAAGCCACCACGTGGAACTGGGGGGCGGTGAGTTCGCCGTAGCCCGAGCCCAGCTTCCACTCGGTCTGGGTCCACTCGTAGCGGGTGGCCGTGGTCACCACTTGGGCCAGGTCCAGGCCCGCCATGTTGGGGGCTGCTTTGGCTTTGGCAAGCGCTTCATCGATCAGCGCTTGCGTCACCGACTGGCCGACAGCCAAACCAACGATCGCACCGTTTTGCGCGCCCTTGCTGCGCAGCAGGCGGGTGAGCTTGCGGGTATCGATGTTGGCGATGGCGACCGTGTTCTCACGGACCAGATACTGCGAGAGCGTTTCGGTCTCGCGGAAGTTGCTGGACAGCAAAGGCAAGTCTTTGATGATGAGACCTGCGGCGTAGATCTTGTCGGCTTCGACGTCCTCGGCATTGACACCGTAGTTGCCGATGTGCGGATACGTGAGCGTCACGATCTGCTGGCAGTAGCTGGGGTCTGTGAGGATTTCCTGGTAGCCGGTGATAGCGGTGTTGAAAACCACTTCGCCGACGGTGGTGCCAGTGGCACCAATCGAATTGCCGATAAAGACCGTGCCGTCTGCGAGCGCCAGGATGGCGGGCGGGAAGGTTCCCTGGATAGACAAAAGCACTGGGTTCTCCGGATGGTTACGGTCGCCCGGCGCCTGCAGGCCACTCGCAAGGCGAGTGCCAGTGGCTGCTCTCAGATGGGTTATTGCTTTGGGTGCGGTCGGGCGACGCTGTTGCGAGAAAAGCCCCCGATTATACCCGCATCGTGTGAAAACCACGATGCAAAATGATGCACCGCAACATGGTTGGCAGACACAGGGCTAAGCGCTCGCTTACGCGGAGCGCATGGCACCGCTGGCATGCAGGCAAATGGCTGCGGCAGCACCCACGTTCAAAGACTCCTCGCCCCCCGGTTGGGCAATGCGGATGCGCAAGGCGGCCCGGGATTCCAGCGACGCAGCAACGCCCTGCCCTTCGTGCCCCATGACCCAGGCACAAGGCCAGGGCAAGGCCGCTTGGTGCAGATAGCTGCCGCCATGGGAGCTGGTCACCACCAGCGGCACCTGCAAGGCGTCCAGATCCTGCTCACTCACACCTTCGACCAAACTGAGCGCGAAATGGGCGCCCATGCCCGCACGCAGCACCTTGGGCGACCACAGGGCCGCGCTGCCCTTGATGGCCAGCACTTGGCGAAAGCCAAAGGCCGAAGCGCTGCGCAAGATGGAGCCCACATTGCCCGCGTCCTGCACCCGGTCCAGAACCACCGTGGCAGCGGCAGGGTCCAAGGGCTGTGCCGCTGGCATGTCCCACAAGAACCCCATGCCGGCCGGAGACTCCAGCCCGCTGATGTCTTTGAACAAGGCATCGGGAATCACTATTATTTTGATAGCTGCCAGCGCTTTATCGTATTGCCATTGGGGCCAAAAAGACTCTGAAAATACCGCCATGGAGGGGCGAATGGAGCGGTCCAGCGCCGCGCGGCACAGGTGGTCGCCCTCCAGCCACACGCGGCCTTGTTTGCGGTAGGCCGTGGTGTCTTGCGCCAGGCGGCGCAAGTCCTTGATCAGGGCGTTGTCACGGGACTGGATGAGGGTGACAGCAGCAGAGGTCATGCGATGGTTTTTTCAGGGAGGCCCGCCAGCACCTGGGCTACGGGCGCAAACGAGCGGCGGTGGTGGACACAGGCCCCGTGCTCTTTCAAGGCGGCCATGTGCACGGCCGTGCCGTAGCCCTTGTGCCCTGCAAACCCGTACTCGGGAAATTGCCCATGCACCTCGGCGCACCAGCGGTCACGGTGCACCTTGGCCAAAATGGACGCCGCGGAAATGGATTGCACCAGCGCATCGCCTTTGACGATGGCCTCCGCCGGGATATCGAGCTGCGGGATGCGGTTGCCGTCCACCAGCACCATCACCGGCTTGAGCCGCAAGCCCATGACGGCACGGCGCATGGCCAGCATCGTGGCCTGCAGGATGTTGAGCTGGTCGATCTCTTCCACACTGGCCTGCGCAATGCTGCAGCACAAGGCTTTGGCACGGATTTCATCGAACAGTTTTTCGCGCCGGGCGGCAGTGAGCTTTTTCGAGTCGGCCAAGCCCGCAATCGGGCGCAGGTCGTCCAGGATGACGGCCGCCGCCACCACAGGCCCGGCCAACGGGCCGCGCCCAGCCTCATCCACCCCCGCCACCAGCCCGGGCGGGTGCCACGGCAGGCTGGCTTGCTCAGGAAAGGCGTCAGGATGCGAGGACTTTTTGGATCGCATCGGCGGCCAGTTCAGAGGTGTTGCGCTGCAGGCTTTCATGCAGGGCATCAAAGCGTTGCTCCAGCGCGTGGATCTTTTCAGGTTGCTGCTCTTTGGCCTGCAGCCATTGCAGTGTGGCCGCGCACAACGCTTGGGGGGTGGCGGCATCCTGGATCAGCTCCGGCACCACAAACTCGCCGCACAAAATATTGGGCAAACCCACCCAGGGCTGCAATTGCTTGCGGCGCATCAGCCACCAGCTCAGCGGGTGCATGTGGTAGCCAATGACCATGGGGCGCTTGAACAAAGCAGCCTCCAGCGTAGCGGTACCGCTGGCGATCAAGGTGGCATCGCAGGCGGCCAACACGGTGTGCGATTGGCCCGTGACAACACGCACCACCCCTTCGAGCCCGGCAGCACGCACCAGTTGCTCAATGCGCCCTTGCAGCAGCGGCACCGCTGGCACTATGAATTTAGTAGCTGGTCGCGCTTGATGGATAAGCGCTGCAGCCGAAAAGAAGGGCGGCGCAATGTACTGCACCTCGGACGAACGGCTGCCAGGCAGGATCGCCAGGATCTCGTCATGATCCGCAAACCCCAGCGCAGCGCGTGCCGCGGCCCGGTCAGGCACCCGAGGGATGACGCTGGCCAGGGGATGGCCCACATAGGTGGCCGCAATGCCGTGCTTTGCCAGCAGCGCCGGCTCAAACGGAAAAATGCACAGCACATGGTCGGCACTGCGGCGGATTTTCTCGACCCGGTTGGCACGCCAGGCCCAAATGGAGGGGCAGACAAAATGCACGGTCTTGATGCCCGCCGCCCGCAAGTCAGCCTCCAGCCCCAGATTGAAATCAGGAGCATCCACGCCGATGAAGACGCCAGGGCGCTCGCGCAGGAGCCTCTCACGCAGTTGCTTGCGGATGCCCAGCAACTCACGCAGCCGGCGCAGCACCTCCATGCTGTAGCCATGCACGGCCAGCTTTTCACTGGGCCACAAGCATTCAAAACCCCGGCGCGCCATGTGCGGGCCGCCGATGCCCTTGGATTGGAGGTCGGGCCACTGGGCCTGCAAGCCATCCAACAGCAGGCCTGCAAGCAAGTCGCCAGAGGCCTCGCCCGCCACCATTGCGATGCGAGGAGAAGATTGCATCAGCACGCGCTCAACGGGCAATGCCAGCTGCAGAGCTGGCGATGAAGGCGTCCATCAACGCCACATCGTCCCGCGCCTGCGGCATCTGCAAGGGCAGCGCCAAGATCGCTTCACGTGCCTGCTCCAGCGTCAGCCCCTGCCGGTACAGCAGCTTGTGCATTTCACGGATGGCCGCAATGCGCTCATCGGAAAAGCTGCGGCGGCGCAAACCTACCAGGTTCACACCGCGCACGGCCAGTGGGTTGCCATCGACCACCATGAACGGAGGCACATCCTTGCCGATATGGCTGGCAAAGCCCACCATGGTGTGCGCACCGATGCGCATGCGCTGCAGCACCCCGGTCAAGCCGCCCACCGTGGCCCAGTCACCCACATCCACATGGCCCGCCAAGGTGGTGTTGTTGGCCAGCGTGGTCTGGTTGCCCACCTGGCAATCGTGCGCAATGTGCACGTAGGCCATGATCCAGTTGTCATCTCCCACACGGGTCACGGCACGGTCTTGCACGGTGCCGGTGTTGAAGGTGCAGAACTCGCGGATGGTGTTGCGGTGGCCAATGAGCAGTTCAGTGGGCTCGCCCGCGTACTTCTTGTCCTGGGGTTGCGCCCCGAGCGAGGCAAACTGGAAAATCCGGTTGTCCTCGCCAATCGTGGTGTGCCCCTCGATCACGCAATGGGCACCCACCACCGTGCGCGCACCAATCGAGACCTGCGGGCCAATGACCGCATAAGGCCCAATGGTCGCCGTCGGGTCAATACAGGCGGCTGGATCGACGACCGCAGTTGCGTGGATATTGCTCACGATCGGTCACATCAGCCCACGGCACGCATGGTGCACATCAACTCAGCCTCGCAGGCCACTTCTTCGCCCACGCGGGCCACGCCCTTGAACTTCCAGATGCCACCGCGCACGCGATCGATCTTGATCTCCAGGTGCAGTTGGTCACCAGGCTCCACCGGGCGCTTGAAGCGGGCGCCATCAATGCCAACAAAGTAGTAGATGTTGTTTTCGTCAGGCACCTGGCCCATGGCATCAAAAGCAAGCAGGCCCGCGGCCTGTGCCAGCGCTTCCAGAATCAGCACTCCGGGCATGACAGGGCGGCCTGGGAAATGCCCCATGAAATAAGGCTCGTTGAAAGTCACATTCTTGATGGCCAGAATGCGCTCATTGCGCTCGAGCTCGAGCACGCGGTCCACCAGTAGAAACGGGTAACGGTGGGGCAGTTGCTTGAGAATTGCGTGGATATCCATCATCGAATTGTTCTTCCGTTCATGCTGCTTTGAGAGCTTGCTCCAGCGCCTTGACGCGCTCACGCAAGCTGTGCAGTTGTTTGAGTGTTGCAGCGTTCTTTTCCCACTTCGCATTGTCGTCTATGGGAAACATGCCAGTGTATTGACCAGGGCGCGACAGCGAGCGCGTGACCACCGTGGCTGCAGAGACGTGCACATTGTCTGCCAGTTCCAAGTGGCCCAGCACAATGGCACCGCCGCCCACGGTGCAGTGGGCGCCAATGGTGGCGCTGCCGGCCACCCCTACGCACCCGGCCATGGCCGCGTGGCGACCAATGCGCACGTTGTGCCCAATCTGGATCAGGTTGTCGAGCTTCACGCCGTCCTCGATCACGGTGTCTTGCAGTGCGCCACGGTCAATGCAGGTGTTGGCACCAATCTCCACGTCGTCCCCGATCTGCACTGCACCCAGTTGCTCAATCTTGACCCAGGTGCCTTGAGAAGGCGCAAATCCAAAGCCATCGGCTCCAATGACCACACCGGGGTGCAGCAGACAACGCGCACCCACACGGCAGTTCTCGCCCAGCGTGATCCGAGAGGTAAGCACCGTGCCCGCCCCCACCACAGCACCACGCTCAACCACACACAGCGGACCGATGGTGGCGGTGGGGTGAATTTGAGCCGTGGGATCCACCACCGCGCTGGGGTGAATACCCGCCGGACGCGCTGGCGCGTGCTGCTGCTTCCACAGCTGGGTGGCCCTGGCAAAGTAGACATAGGGGTTGTCCACCACGATGCAGGCGCCGCGCGCCAAGGCGGCCTCGCGCATGGCTGGCGCCACAATGACACAGGCCGCCTGAGAGGCGGCCAGTTGTTGTTGGTAGCGCGGGTGACTCAGAAAACTGATGTCACCCGGGCCGGCAACCTCCAGCGGCGCGATCCGGTGGATGGCGGTGTCCCGCCCCCCACCTTCGAGCGAGCCGCCCAGTGCATCCACCATCTGCCCAAGAAGCAAGCTCACGCGCCGACCACCCGTTGCATCCAATTACTTGGCAGCATTCAAAGCCTTGATCACCTTGTCGGTGATGTCGTGCTTGGGGTTGATGTACACGGCTTCTTGCAGAATCACGTCATACTTTTCGGCCTCAGCCACTTGCTTGACGACCTTGTTGGCACGTTCCAGAACCTGGGCCAACTCTTCGTTCTTGCGGGCGCTCAGGTCTTCCTGAAACTCGCGGCGTTTGCGCTGAAAGTCTCGGTCTTGATCGACCAACTGGCGCTGGCGGGTTGTGCGCTGGCTCTCCGCCATGGTGGGGGCCTCGCGCTCGAATTTGTCAGTGGCGGTCTTGAGCGAACTGCCGATGTCGACCAGCTCCTTCTCACGACGGGCAAATTCCTGCTCCAGCTTGGCCTGCGCCGTTTTGGCGGTGTTGGCTTCACGGAAGATGCGATCCGTGTTGACGAAACCTGCCTTGAACTCTTGCGCCTGTGCCGAGACGGCAAAGACGGTTGCGCCCATCAACAGGGCCAAAGATGTCTGACGGAAAAGGGATTTCATTAGAAAGACGTTCCAATCTGGAATTGCAGTTTCTGGATTTTATCGCCAGCGAACTTACGCACTGGCTGCGCAAAGGCTAGGCGCAATGGACCCAAGGGGGAAATCCAGCTCAAACCGACGCCTGCCGAAGCCCGCATGTCGCTGAATGTCACCTTCTGGTCTTCGCCGTACACGTTACCCACGTCCACAAAAGTGAAGACGCGCAAGGTGCGGTCATTGCCAGCGCCCGGGAATGGTGCCACCAACTCGGCATTGAGCGTGACCTTCTTCGGGCCACCCAAGGAGGCGCCAGTCACGTCACGTGGACCCAACGTGCCTTGATCGAAACCACGCACAGAGCCTAGACCACCCGAGTAAAAGTTCTTGAACACAGGGAATGGACGGCCATTGAGCCCCTTGCCATACCCGAACTCACCATTGAAGGCGACCGTGAAGCGCTTGTTCAGAGGGATGTATTGCTGGTACTGGTAGTTGCCTCGCACATAGCGAGCATCGCCAGCCACCGACCACTCGGAATTGAGGCGCTGGTAGCGGCCCGAGTTAGGGGCCAAGGCGCTGTCACGGTCATCGCGCGACCAACCGATGGTCAAAGGAATCGAGTTGCTGGTGGCGCCATAGGTGTTGGCGTAGGCCAGGTACGTGGCGGGGATGTTGGTCCCGGCCTTGATCTGGGTCTGCTCCAGCCCGCCACCGAAGAACACAGTGTCGATCTCACTGAATGGCACACCAAAGCGCATGGAAGCACCCGTGGTGACCAATTCGTAGTTGCCGCCCTGGTCCTCGTAAGGCTTGTCGGTGCGGTAGTACACGTCCACGGTGCGGGAGATGCCGTCTTGCGTGAAATAGGGGTTGGTGGTGCTAAACACCAGCGTACGACGGTACTTGCTGGTGTTGACGTCAATGCCCAGGTAGTTGCCCGAGCCAAAGAAGTTCTCTTGCTTGATACCGAACGACAACGCCACTTTTTCAGCGCTGGAGAAGCCAGCGCCCAGTTGCAGCGACCCTGTGGGCTTCTCAGCCACGTTCACCACCAGGTCCACCTGGTCAGGAGAGCCGGGCACATCTTGCGTCTCCACGTTCACTTCGGTGAAGAAGCCCAAGCGGTCCACGCGGTCGCGTGACAGGCGAATGCGCTCGCCGTCGTACCAAGCGGCCTCGTACTGGCGGAACTCGCGGCGAATCACTTCGTCGCGGGTGCGGTTGTTGCCGCTCACATTGATCTTGCGCACGTAGGCGCGGCGCGATGGCTCAGCCTGCAACACCAGCGTGACGCGGTTGTTTTCGCGGTCGATTTCAGGCACCGCCTCAACGCGCGAGAAAGCAAAACCAAAACGGCCAAAGTATTCAGAGAACGCTTTGGTGGTTTCCGTCACTTGGTCTGCGTTGTAGGGCTCACCCGCACGGATGCTCACCAGCGATTTGAACTCGTCTTCACGGTCCAGGTAGTTGCCTTCCAGCTTCACACCCGCCACCACAAAGCGCTCGCCCTCAGTCACATTCACGGTAATGGTGATGTCCTGCTTGTCTGGCGAAATCGCCACCTGGGTGGAGTCCACCCGAAACTCAAGGTAACCGCGCTGCAAATAGTAAGAGCGCAGGGTTTCCAGGTCGGCATTGAGCTTGGTACGCGAATAGCGATCGGATTTGGTGTACCAGCTCAGCCAACCGCCAGTGTCCTGATCAAACAAGCCTTTCAGCGTGGACTCACTGAATGCCTTGCTGCCATTGATGCGCACTTCCTTGATGCGGGCGGGCTCGCCCTCGACCACGGTGAACGTCACGTTCACGCGGTTGCGCTCAATGGGGGTCACAGTGGTCACCACCTCGGCGCCATACAGGCTGCGGTTGATGTACTGGCGCTTGAGTTCCTGCTCCGCACGGTCTGCCAGCGCCTTGTCAAACGGCCGCCCTTCCGTCAGGCCCACGTCGCGCATGGCTTTCTTGAGAACCTCTTTGTCAAATTCGCGCGTCCCCGCAAAGTCGACATCGGCAATCGTGGGGCGCTCTTCCACCACGACCACCAGCACATTGCCATTGGCTTCCAGACGCACATCCTTGAACAAACCCAAGGCGAACAGCGCACGAATGGCGGCCGCCCCCTTGTCGTCGTTGTAATCGTCGCCCACGCGCAGCGGCATGGAGGCAAAGATCGTCCCAGGCTCCACGCGCTGCAGACCTTCCACACGGATATCCTGGACCTTGAAAGGCTCCAGGGCCCACGCCGCGTTGGCGACGAATACCATGGCAGCAACGGCAGATGCAGTACGCACGCCAAGGCGAGTAATGTGTTTTTTCATGAATGAAACTGAAGCCGATATGGCTAGGCAAATACGGCCAGAAGTTTGGCGAGGTATCGGGAGATATCGTTAAAGAGAGCGATAGACATCATCACGGCAAGGACTGCAACGCCGCCACGCTGAAGGTATTCCGTCCAGGTGTCGGAGACACTTTTGCCTGTGACTCCCTCCCAAAGATAATACATCAGGTGCCCGCCATCGAGCACTGGCAGAGGTAACAGGTTCAACACCCCCAGGCTCACACTGATGAGAGCCAGGTAGGCCAAGTACTGCATCAACCCCATTTCAGCCGAGCGGCCCGCGTAGTCAGCAATCGTCAATGGGCCGCTCAGGTTCTTGAGCGATGCCTCTCCCACCAGCATGCGCCCCATCATGCGCAAAGTCAGGGCAGACACCTCCCAGGTGCGGTCAGCGCCTTTGAGCAAGCCTTCCAGGGGCCCGTACTGCACCTCCACCATTTCAGGGTTGCCACCAACGTAGGCATTGATGCGCCCCACCGCCCCCGTGGGCTCCTGGACCACATCAGGCATCACCTCCAGCGCCACCAATTGCCCACCGCGCTCAACCTGCCACGACTGCATGACATCCTGATCGCCTAGCACCGACGTGCGAATCAATTCACGCAACTGCATGCCATCCACCACTGCAGTTTGCCCAATCTTGCGCACCAGATCCCCCTGGCGAAGACCTGCACGCTCGGCAGCACCACCAGCCATCACCTCGCCAATGGCCGGGCGCGTCCAGGGTGCAAACACGCCAATCTTCCGAAACAGTTGGGCATCGGCATCGCGCACGTTCAGGGTGGACAAGTCCAAAGTCACCTCGCGCAGTGATGCACCGGGTGCAGGCTCCAACTCCAGGCGCACACGCTGGCCATCCAAGGCACCCTGGGTCAAAACCCAGCGCAGCTCTTCAAAAGAACGCATGGGGGCCAGCTCTTCATCGCCCGCAGCAGCGCGGCGCACCAACTCGCCGCCCGCCAAGCCTGCACTCTGCGCGATAGAGCCCGCGACGGGGCTGGACAAAACGGCCTTGGGCTCTTGTACGCCCCCCCAATTGACCAACGAATACAGCAAGACCGCCAACAACAAATTGGCCAAAGGACCTGCCGCCACAATTGCGGCACGCGACCGCAAGGGCTGGGTATTGAAAGCCAGGTGGCGCTCATGGGGCTCTACCGGGGCTTCGCGCTCGTCCAGCATGCGAACGTAGCCTCCCAGAGGAAACAGACCCAAAACAAACTCAGTACCTGAGCCTTTGGCACGCCAGATCAGCAGAGGTTTGCCAAAACCCACGGAGAACCGCAGCACTTTGACTCCGCAAGCCACGGCGACACGGTAATGCCCGTATTCATGCACAGCAATGAGCAGACCCAGCGCGACGAAAAAAGCAACCACGGTCAGCATACGAAGCTCCAGAAGAAACGGCCGATCAAAGCGCCATGGAGGCGGCAATGCGCCGGGCTACGTCGCGGGCCTGTGCATCCAGCCCCAGCAGCGACTCCAGCGAATCCGGCTTGGAGGACGGCACGGCCTCTAAAGTTGCAAGGTTGACCGCGTGAATATGGTCAAAACGCAAACGTTCAGCCAAAAAGGCCTCCACCGCCACTTCATTGGCGGCATTGAGCACCGCCGTGGTGCCCTCTGGCGCATTCAATGCTTGCCAGGACAGATGCAGGCCCGGAAACCGATGGGCATCGGCTTGCTCGAAGGTCAACGCCGTCAGCGCAGCAAAATCCAATCGGCCGGCCCCGCTCTCAATGCGCTCAGGCCAGGCCAGGCCGCAGGCAATCGGCACACGCATGTCCGGCGTACCCAGTTGGGCAAGGATGGAAGCGTCGTTGAACTGCACCATCGAGTGGATGATTTGCTGGGGATGGATCACCACCTTGATCTGCTCGGGTGCCAGACCAAACAGCCAACGGGCTTCGATGACCTCCAGCGCCTTGTTCATCATCGTGGCGGAGTCCACAGAAATTTTGCGCCCCATGGAGAAGTTGGGGTGCGCACAGGCTTGCTGCGGTGTGATCTGCGCCAGCGTGTCAGGCGCACGCGTGCGAAACGGGCCACCCGAAGCCGTCAACAAAATATGGTCAACACGCTCGGCCCAGCAGGCCGGGTCTTCTGGCAGGCACTGAAAAATGGCGGAGTGCTCACTATCGATAGGCAGCAGCGTCGCGCCCCCATCGCACACCGCCTGCATAAACAAGCCGCCGCCCACCACCAGGGCCTCTTTATTGGCCAGCAGCAATCGCTTGCCTGCACGGGCGGCAGCCAGGCAGGGCGCCAGCCCAGCCGCCCCCACGATGGCCGCCATCACAGCATCCACCGACTCATGCGACGCTATGATTTCAAGAGCATCTTGCGCTTGTAGCACGGACGTTGGAAGCCCATTTTGTTTGAGTTTTTCTGACAACAACTGGGCATGCGGCCCACTGGCCATCACCGCAAACTGGGGGCGAAAGCGGGCGCATTGCTCCAGCATCAGATCGACCTGGGTCGCCGCACTCAGCGCAAACACTTCATACCGCTCAGGGTGGCGAGACACCACGTCCAGCGTGCTTTTGCCAATGGAGCCCGTGGAGCCCAATACCGTGATTCTTTGCTTCATACAGAAATAAGTCGGGTGAGCATCAATGCCAGCGGCAAGGTAGGAAGCAGGGCATCCACCCGGTCCAGCACCCCACCGTGGCCTGGCAGCAGGCCACTGCTGTCTTTCACACCAGCGCTGCGCTTGATCAGCGATTCCACCAAGTCACCCGCCACGCTCATGGCCACCATGAACACCACAGCAATCGCTAGAAACCACCACCCTGCGCCATAAAGCCGCGTGTAGAAGCTGGCAACATCCGCTTGCCAATAGCGATCCGCGGCGACCCAGACGATGGCCAGACCCAAAACACCTGCCAGTCCACCCCAGACCCCCTCCCAGCTTTTGCCTGGGCTGATGGAGGGAGCAAGCTTGCCCCGGGTAAAACGCAGGCCAAATGCCCGCCCCGCAAAGTAGGCAAAAATATCGGCCGCCCACACCAACGTGAGCACGGACAAAAGAAAATTGATACCCAAACTACGCGCCTGCACCACAGCCAGCCACGCCAGCCACAGCGCCAATACACCCAATACAACGCGCAAAGGCGCAGGCACCTGAGGCCAGCCCGGCACCCCGGCGCGCAACAGCCACGCGGAGCAGACCACCCACAGCCCACCGCCCACCATCCAAAGCGTGGACAAGGACTGCACCACCCAACCTGCCCACCATGCGGCCGCACACAAAGCGGAGCACACCACCGCAAGGCCGATGGACACAGCATGGCTGCACCCATTCAAACGACCCCACTCCCACGCAGCGGCGGCCATGAACACCAGCACCACCAAGGCGAAGGGCGTGATGGAGGGGTAAAACAGGGCTGGCAGCAAAATGGCCAGCAAGACCAGGGCAGTGATGACGCGCTGTAGAAGCATGGTGCCTTTTCAGCCCGGCATCGGATCAGGATGCACGGACACTATTTGTTCAGACGTTTTGCCAAAGCGGCGTTCACGCGCATGGAAGGCGTTCAATGCCTCGTCCAAGGCCGATTCATCAAAGTCAGGCCAAAAGCGATCACTGAAGTACAACTCGGAATAGGCCGCCTGCCACAAAAGGAAGTTGCTGATGCGCATCTCCCCTCCGGTGCGAATGATCAAGTCTGGATCTGGCACATGGGACATTCCCATGGCAGCGTGCAAACTCGCTTCGGTGATGGCCTCGCCACGGGCTGCCAGTGAGGCCGCCGCCTGTGCGATGTCCCAACGGCCGCCATAGTTGAAGCACACATTGAGGATCAGGCGCGTGTTGTCGGCCGTGGCTGCTTCGGCTTGGGCTAGGCCGTCGCGCACCCTGGGTGACAGGCCTTCACGGCTGCCTACAAAATATAGCCGGACCCCATCTTTTTTGAGCTGCGGTACCTCGCGCCCCAGAGCCATGGCCAGCAACTCCATGAGGCCAGAGACCTCATCCGCAGGGCGATTCCAATTTTCGGATGAAAAGGCGAAGACGGTGAGCACCGCAACGCCCCGCTGCACACAGGCTTGCACACAGCGGCGCAGCGAATCAACACCCTGCTTATGCCCGGCCAAACGCGGCATGAAGCGGCGCTTGGCCCAACGGCCGTTGCCATCCATCACGATGGCGATGTGGTGGGGCACCACCGGCGAATCAGACATGCAAACGATCAGTCAGCTCCATTGAGGGGAGCTTAGACCGCCATGATTTCTTGTTCTTTGGCAGAGACCAGCGCATCGATCTCAGCGATGTGCTTGTCGGTGAATTTCTGCACGTCGGTTTCTGCGCGCTTTTGGTCGTCTTCCGAAGCGAGCTTGTCCTTGACCAGTTTCTTCACGGACTCATTGGCATCGCGACGCAGGTTGCGCACGGCGATTTTGGCGCTCTCGCCCTCATTGCGGGCCAGCTTGGTCATTTCCTTGCGGCGCTCTTCGCTCATGGGCGGCATCGGCACGCGAATCAGATCCCCCATCGACGCTGGATTCAGGCCCAAATCGCTCTCACGGATGGCTTTTTCGATTTTGGCGCCCATGCCCTTTTCCCAGGGTTGCACGCTGATGGTGCGCGAATCCAGCAGGGTCACGTTGGCCACCTGGCTCAGGGGCACCATGGAGCCGTAGTACTCCACCTGGATGCTATCGAGCAACGCAGGATTGGCACGGCCCGTGCGGATCTTCTGGAGGTTGTTCTTGAACGCTGCGATGGACTGGTCCATCTTGGTTTCAGCGGTTTTTTTGATATCGGCAATCGTCATGTTGTTTCCTCAGGGCGAAGCTGCTGCGGGGCACTCGGATGGTCAGGCGTAGACCAAGGTACCTTCGTCTTCACCCATCACCACGCGCTTGAGAGCGCCATGCTTGATGATGGAGAACACGCGCACTGGCAGCTTTTGATCACGGCACAAGGCAAACGCCGTGGCATCCATGATGCCCAGATTGCGGGACATAGCCTCGTCAAAACTGAGCTTCGTGTAGCGTGTTGCGGTGGGGTCCTTGTGAGGGTCGGCAGTATATACGCCGTCCACCTTGGTGGCCTTCAACACCACCTCAGCACCGATCTCGGCGCCGCGCAGGGCAGCGGCGGTGTCTGTCGTGAAAAACGGGTTGCCCGTGCCTGCAGCAAACACCACGACCTTACCCTCTTCAAGGTACTGAAGTGCCTTGGGGCGCACATAGGGCTCAACCACCTGCTCAATGGCAATGGCCGACATCACCCGCGCCGTCAGGCCTTGCTTATCCATGGCATCTGCCAAGGCCAGGGCATTCATGACCGTGGCAAGCATGCCCATGTAGTCGGCAGTGGCCCGGTCCATACCGACCGAGCCGCCCGCCACACCACGGAAAATATTCCCACCCCCAATCACCACCGCGACCTGGACACCCAGGCGGGTCACCTCTGCAATTTCCTCCACCATCCGGACAATGGTGGCGCGGTTGATGCCAAAGGAGTCATCGCCCATCAGCGCCTCACCGGACAGCTTGAGCAAAATACGCTTGTGGGCTGGCGCGGCGGTGGTCATGGGCAATTTCTCCAATGGATGATGGTGTTTGAGGGTTAAGCGGGAGTCAGAAGATCAGGCAGCAGCCTTGGCAGCAGCCACTTGGGCAGCCACTTCAGCAGCAAAGTCGTCCACCTTCTTCTCAATGCCTTCGCCCACCACGTACAGGGTGAAACCCTTCACGGTGGTGTTGTTGGCCTTGAGCATTTGCTCAACGGTTTGCTTGCCATCCGCTGCCTTCACGAAGACCTGGTTGAACAGCGAGACTTCCTTGAGGAACTTCTGCACGCCGCCTTCGATGCGCTTGGACACGATTTCGTCGGACTGCACTGGCTTGCCTTCAGCTTCGGCCTTGGCCTTGTCTTCGGCAGCCTTGGCTGCGGCCACCGAGCGCTCTTTTTCGATCAGTTCGGCAGGCACATCAGCGCTGGTCAGCGCCACGGGCTTCATCGCAGCAACGTGCATTGCCACATCCTTGGCAGCAGCAGCATCACCGTCAAATTCGATGACCACGCCAATGCGCGTGCCGTGCAGGTAGGAAGCCAGGTTGCCACCCGAGAAACGCTTGAAGCGGCGGAACGACATGTTCTCGCCGATCTTGCCGATCAGCCCCTTGCGCACGTCTTCCAGTGTGGGACCAAAGGTCTCTTGCTCGTAGGCCAGAGCACTCAGTGCAGCGACATCAGCAGGGTTGTGGTCAGCCACCAGCTTGGCAGCAGCGTTGGCCAGGGCGATGAAGCTGTCGTTCTTGGAAACGAAGTCGGTTTCGCTGTTCACTTCGATCAGGGCACCCACATCGCCGTTGATGTAGCTGGCCACGACGCCTTCAGCCGTCACGCGGGCAGCAGCCTTGCCAGCCTTGGTGCCCAGCTTGACGCGCAGCAGCTCTTCTGCTTTGGCCATATCGCCATCGGCTTCTGTCAGCGCCTTCTTGCATTCCATCATGGGAGCGTCGGTCTTGCCGCGCAGTTCAGCAACCATGCTTGCGGTAATTGCAGCCATCTGTGTTCCTTCAGTATTCAGTTCAAACGATTCAAAACTCGGGCTAAAAAAAAGGGGGCTAACTAGGAGCCCCGCTTTCATTCGCGACCACGGTCGCGCAGCCGGGCGCTCAGGCAGCCGACTCTTGCACTTCCACGAATTCGTCAGTGCTTTCCGAAGCCACAGCCTTCACGACTTCGTTCACGGCGTTGGCACGGCCTTCGATGATCGCGTCAGCGATGCCACGGGCGTACAGCGTCACAGCCTTGGCCGAGTCGTCGTTACCAGGGATCACGTAGTCGATGCCTTCGGGCGAGTGGTTGGTGTCAACCACACCGATCAGTGGGATGCCCAGCTTCTTGGCTTCAGCCACGGCGATCTTGTGGAAGCCCACGTCGATGATGAAGATGGCATCAGGCAGGGCAGCCATGTCCTGGATGCCGCCGATGTCTTTTTCCAGCTTGGCGATTTCGCGGCTGAAAGTCAGTTGTTCTTTCTTGCTCAGGCTGTCCAGACCGGTTTCCATCTGGGCCTTCATGTCCTTCAGACGCTTAATGGAAGTCTTCACGGTCTTGAAGTTCGTCAGCATGCCGCCCAACCAGCGCTGGTCCACGAATGGCACGCCAGCGCGTTGCGCTTCAGTGGACAGAATTTCGCGAGCTTGGCGCTTGGTACCCACCATCAGGATGGTGCCGCGGTTCGCAGCCAGTTGCTTGGCGAACTTTTGGGCTTCCTGGAACAGTGGCAGCGACTTTTCCAGGTTGATGATGTGGATCTTGTTGCGATGACCGAAGATGTACGGGGCCATCTTGGGGTTCCAGAAGCGGGTTTGGTGACCAAAGTGGACACCGGCTTCCAGCATCTCGCGCATAGTAACGGACATAAAAATACTCCAAAGGTTGGGTCTAAAATCCAGCCCCATAACTTGCGACTTCTGATTGAAGCCGCAACACCTTGACGGGGCTGGTTTGCGATTGGTTTTGCCTCAACTGCGGGCTCGGGCCAAAAGACCACGCGCCACTGCCTACAGCAAAACCCAAAGATTCTAGCACACCCATGCAAGCCGACCTGATCGCGACCCGCGCCCTGATACAAGAGGGTGCCCTGACCGCAGCCCAGGCCATGGAGGCATCGGAGCACTTGGCGCAAGCCCCTGCCGCAGCCCACTGCTTTCTTTCATTGTCTTTCGAGCAAGAGCGCGATCGCTTGCAGCACACCGAAACAGCGCACCAGCCCCTTGCGGGCTTGGCCATCTCCGTCAAAGACCTTTTTGACGTGGCAGGACAAGTCACCACAGCAGGCTCGCTGGCTTTGCGAGATGCTCCAACAGCCGCTTGCGATGCACCCGCCGTAGCCCGACTGCGTGCCGCAGGCGGCAGCATTGTGGGCCGCACCCACATGGTGGAATTCGCTTTTTCCGGAGTGGGCACCAACCCTCACTTCACCACACCAGCCGCCTTCGACGGCCGCTTTGGCGCTATCCCCGGTGGTGCGCGCGTGCCGGGCGGCTCATCCTCGGGTGCCGCTGTATCGGTGGCCAGTGGCGCCTGCTTTGCCGCGCTGGGCTCAGACACGGGTGGCTCCATCCGCATCCCTGCGGCCTTCAATGGACTGGTCGGCTTCAAAAGCACCGCAAGGCTGGTGCCCACAGGGGGCACCATTCCCCTGTCGACCTCCCTCGACACCGCCTGCGCCATAACGCGCAGCATGCGCGATGCCATCCTGGTCCACGAAATACTGGCCGCACGGCGCGTGGTGCGTAGCGCTGCCCCCATCTCGCAGTGGCGCCTTGCGGTGCCTGCCACGACCTTTTTGGAAGACCTCGCCCCAGAGGTTCGCACCGCTTTCCAGCGCTCCCTGGACGTACTACAGCAAGCGGGTGCACACATCGAAACCATCGATCTGCGCGAGACAGCAGAACTGGGGCCCATGCAGGCCAAAGGCAGCCTTGCCGCCGCCGAGAGCTACGCATGGCACCGCCCCCTGCTGGCCCAGTCAGCCCATCGGTACGACCCCCGTGTCCGCAGCCGCATCGAGCGAGGCGGCACCATGGGCGCCGCCGATTACATCGATCTGCAGCACGCCAGACACGACTGGATCACCCGCATGCAAGCCCGCATGGCCTCTTTTGACGCCCTGCTCTCCCCTTGCACACCCATCCCAGCCCCGCTTATGGCCGATGTAGCACCGGGCGAAACGCGTGACGAGGCCTTCTTCAAGGCCAACGCCTTGGTGCTGCGCAACACCAGCGTGGTCAATATGCTGGACGGCTGCGCACTCTCGTTGCCCTGCCATGTGCGCGGCGAATTGCCCACCGGGTTGATGGTCTGGCACGCTGGTGGGCGCGATGACGCCGTGCTCAACATTGGCTTACGCATCGAAGAATTGCTACAAAAATAATAGCTACTAGCGCTTATAGAAAAAGCGCTAGAGCACCATTTCATTCAAAACCATGAAGATCGCCATTGTGGGCGCCGGGATCATCGGCGTGACCACCGCATACGAATTGGCCCATGACGGCCATGAAGTAACCGTGCTGGAACAGCGCAGCGCCGCCGCCGAGGAAGCCAGCTTTGCCAACGCCGGGCTGCTTGCCCCCTACCTGACCACTCCCTGCGCACTGGCTGGCAAAGCCGGGCTGCTGGGCGGCACATCAGCGGGCATCCGCATGGCGCAAGGCGCCGGACTGAATGAGCTGGCCTGGCTGTGGCGCTGGCGGCGCAGCCAAACACCACTGGCAGCACTAGAGGGCCTGGCCCGCTACAGCCGCCAACGCACCCTGGACCTTGCCGCACGCCACGAACTGGATTTTGAAAGCAATACTGCCCGCTTGGTTCTTTTCCGGTCCGCCAAAGACCGCGCGCAGCTCCAGCCACTGCTGGATTGGCTGCGCGAATCCGGCACCCCGGTCCAAGACATCAGCCCAGACAATGCGCGCCAACTGGAGCCCGGCCTGTCGCCCGAAGCACCACTGGACAGCGTGGCGCTGCTGCCCTCCGCCGCGTCCGGCAACTGCCGACTGTTTGCCCAAATGCTGCGCCAGGGCATGCAAAGTGCCGGAGTGCAATTTGCGTTCAACACCCCAGTGACCTCGCTGTCCAGCGAGCCCACCGGCCTGTGGCTGCAGGGCGAGCCCGACATGCGCCGGTTTGACGCCGTGGTGCTGTGCGCGGGCGCCGCCTCCCCCGCCCTGCTGCGCCCGCGCGGGCTGAAGCTGCCCATGGCCTCGGTGTTTGGCTACTCCGTCAGCGCCCCCCTGCGCGAGGCCACCCATGCGCCGCTGACCAGCGCCATCGACGCGCAACAGCAAATCACCATCACACGGCAGGGCCAGCGCATCCGCATTGCTGGCGGCGCCGAAGTCGGATCGCCGCAGGCGCCGCACCACCACGCCACTCTGCAAAAGCTGTACCGAGCCGTCAACGACTGGTTTCCCGGCGGCGCGCAATTGTCTGGCAGCCTGCAAATCTGGAGGGGCGCACGCCCCACCCTGCCCGACGGAGCGCCCGCCCTTGGCAACAGCGGTTTGCCCGGCATCTGGCTCAACACCGGGCACGGCGCCGGTGGCTGGGCCCTGGCCTGCGGCAGCGCCCGAGTGTTGGCCGATCTGATCGGCCAACGCACCCCGGAAGTCAACCTGCAGGGGCTGGAAGCGCAGCGCTTTTAAGCTGACTCAAGGCTTGGGGGCCTCGGCTACCCTCACGAGATCGTCAACAGGCCCCCAGCAGCGCAAAATCAAGGGATAAGCAGCCCTTTGCGCTGCGGGACCCTGCCATGCAACGCATCACGCCCGACCAAGCCCACCCGTTATTCGACACCGCAGCCACGCGCCGACAAGAACAGGCCATGGCGGCCGCCCTCCCCCCCCACACCCTGATGCAACGCGCCGGAAGGGCCGTGGCCCAGCTGGCACAGGCGATTGCCCCGCACGCACGCACCGTGTGGATTGCCTGCGGCCCGGGCAACAATGGCGGCGATGGACTGGAGGCCGCCACCCATCTGGCACGCAACGACCGCCAGATCATCATCACCTGGCTGGGCTCGCCCGAGGCACTGCCGGACGACGCACGGAAGTCCTGGGAGAAAGCCCGAAACACCGCCCACATCACCTGGAGCGACACCCCACCCGAGCACCTGACGGCAAAAGACCTGTGCATCGATGCCCTGCTGGGCATTGGCGTGCGCGCCTCCACCCCGCCCGCACCAGCCCCCAACACCGCAGGCAGCGTGCTCGCCCAATGGCTGGCACAGCTGCACACCTGCAGGGCCCCAATGCTGGCAATCGACGTGCCATCGGGGCTGGATGCCGACACCGGGCAATATGCCCGCGGGCTGGAAGCCGCCGCCAGCGCAGGCCTCAAGGGTGGCGCAGGGGCGCGCTACACCCTCAGTCTGCTGACCCTGAAGCCGGGGCTGTTCACCGCCCATGGGCGAGATGCGGCAGGACAGGTGTGGCTGGCCGACTTGAGCGCACCATCCGATCCACACACACCGCACAGCCGCGCACAAGAAAACCGGGAGCCCCCCACCGCCTGGCTGGCAGGCCCACCCGCCAGGGCGCAGCGCCACCATGCCAGCCACAAAGGCAGCTATGGCGATGTCGCCATCGTGGGCGGTGAAGGACTGTCCCAGCGTGGCATGGGCATGACAGGCGCCGCGCTGCTCGCCGCATCAGCGGCATTGCATGCGGGTGCTGGCAGGGTGCTGGTCAGCCTGCTGGACCCTGCGGAGACCGCCGAGATCAGCACACAGCCTGAGCTGATGCTGCGCCGCTTTGAAGTCTTGGAGCTGGAGGCCCTCACCGTGGTGTGCGGCTGTGGTGGCGGGCAAGCGGTGCGCAGCGTGCTGCCCGCCGTGCTGCAGCGGGCAGGCACCTTGGTCTTGGACGCCGATGCCCTCAACGCCCTCGGCGCAGAAGGCAGCCTGCAACAGGTACTCAAGGCGCGCGCCGCACGCCAGCACACCACCGTACTGACCCCCCACCCACTGGAGGCCGCACGCTTGCTGCACACCCACACCGCCCAGGTGCAAGCCCACCGGCTGGCTGCAGCGCAGCAACTCGCCCGTCAATTTCAGTGTGTGGTGGTTCTCAAAGGCTCGGGCACCGTCATCGCCAGCCCCCAGGGCACCCCCACCATCAACCCCACGGGCAATGCCCGCCTGGCAACGGCGGGCACCGGCGATGTCTTGGCGGGCATGATTGGTGCCTATCTGGCACAAGGCATGCTCCCCGAGCAGGCGGCCATGGCCGCCGTCTTTGTCCATGGACAAGCAGCAGACCAGTGGCCAGAACAGATGCCGTTGACCGCGGGGGCACTGGCGCAACGCTTGGCCTAGCCGCCAGGCCCAACACGCCACCGGGGACGCACCTCCGGTGGCACTGCGCTTAACTGCGGCGCGCCTTACGACCCTTGCCCTTGGCGGGCTTGCCACTGGCCACAGCCTGCTTGACCGAGGCCTTCAGTGACTGAATGGGGGAACGGTTTCCCCGGTCACGCGCGGACGGGGTCGCGTCCAAGGCCGATGCATCTGCCGCAGGCCTGCGACCCTTGCCAGCCGCCCCTGCGGCAGGGCCTTTGCGCTCTGCGGCAGAGCGCCCTTTTTTAGCGCCTGGTGCGGTGGCCGAATCACCGCCAACGCCTTTGTCCTTGAGTGCACGCCCGATCAACTCTTCACCCTCACGCACGAGGCGGAAGTCAATCTTGCGCCCGTCCAGGTCCACACGGCTGACCTGCACCCGCACGCGCGTGCCAATGGCGTAACGGATGCCCGTGCGCTCACCGCGCAATTCCTGGCGCGCTTCATCGAACTTGAAGTACTCGCCCCCCAGCTCTGTGATATGCACCAACCCTTCGACATACATGGCGTCCAGCGTCACAAAGATGCCGAAGCTGGTGGCCGCGCTGACCACGCCGCTGTACTCCTCGCCCAGGTGCTCGCGCATGTACTTGCACTTGAGCCAAGCTTCCACATCGCGGCTGGCCTCATCGGCGCGGCGTTCATTGGCACTGCAGTGCAGGCCCGCCGCTTCCCAGGCCTGGGTTTCACGGCTGGCAGGCTTGGTTTCTTTTCTCGGCTTGGTGCCCGGGGGTGCCACGCGCGCCGCCAGCCGCTTGGCCAGCTTGGCGTGGGCCTCACCGGGGGTGGGCAAGGCAGGCAATTTGTACTGCGTCTTGCTCAAAATGGCTTTGATGACGCGGTGCACCAGCAAGTCTGGGTAGCGGCGAATCGGGCTGGTGAAATGCGTGTAGGCCTCAAACGCCAAGCCAAAGTGCCCACTGTTGATGGGCGTGTAGATCGCCTGCTGCATGGAGCGCAGTAGCATGGTGTGGATCTGCTGCGCATCCGGGCGGTCTTTGGTCGCCTCGGCAATCGCCTGAAACTCCGAAGGCTTGGGGTTGTCGCTGATCGACATACCCACCGCCATGGCCTTGAGGTAGCCCCGCAGAATTTCTTGCTTTTCAGGGGTTGGACCCTCGTGCACACGGAACAAACCGGGTTGCCCACCCTGCGCGATGAAATCAGCACTGCAGACGTTGGCAGCCAGCATGGCTTCTTCAATCAGCTTGTGGGCATCGTTGCGCGTGCGGGGCACGATCTTCTCGATGCGTCCGTTTTCGTCGCACACGATTTGCGTTTCAGTGGTCTCAAAGTCCACGGCCCCGCGTTCACGACGCGCAACCAGCAGGGCACGGTACACATCGTGAAGGTTCAGCAAATCCTTCACCCGATCCTTGCGCTTGCTGGCCTCAGGACCACGGGTGTTGGCCAGAATCGCAGCCACTTCGGTGTAGGTGAACCGGGCGTGGCTGAACATTACTGCAGGGTAGAACTGGTAGGCATGGACCTCACCCTTGGCGGTTACCAGCATGTCGCACACCATGCACAGCCGCTCGACCTCGGGGTTCAAAGAGCACAGGCCATTGCTGAGCTTTTCGGGCAGCATGGGAATCACGCGGCGCGGAAAGTAAACGCTGGTGGCACGGTCGTACGCGTCAATGTCAATGTCACTGCCGGTTTCGACGTAGTGGCTCACATCGGCAATCGCCACCAACAGGCGCCACCCCTTACTGCGCCCCACTTTGGCAGGTTCGCAATACACGGCGTCGTCAAAGTCGCGCGCGTCTTCTCCGTCAATGGTGACCAAGGGCACATCGGTCAAATCCACCCGGCGCTTCTTGTCCAACGCCCGAACCTTGTCTGGCAGCGCCTTGGCCTGTGCCAGACAGTCCGCAGAAAACTCATGCGGAACACCGTACTTGCGCACGGCAATTTCAATCTCCATCCCTGGGTCATCGACCTCGCCCAGCACTTCGACGATGCGGCCCACAGGTTGCCCGAACAAAGCAGGGGGTTCGGTCAATTCCACCACCACCACTTGCCCTGGCTTGGCAGCACCTGTAGCGCCCTTGGGGATCAGAACATCCTGCCCGTAACGCTTGTCTTCAGGGGCCACCAGCCACACGCCGCTTTCCTGCAACAAACGGCCAATGATGGGCTGAAAGGGGCGTTCAATGATTTCAACGACCCGCCCCTCAGGGCGGCCACGGCGATCCTGACGAACAATACGCACCCGCACGCGATCCTTGTGCAGCACAGCACGCATCTCGTTAGGAGGAATGTAGATGTCGCCATCCCCATCATCGCGGATGACAAACCCATGCCCATCTCGGTGCCCCTGAATGCTGCCTTCAATTTCATCAGACAGGTGTGCAGGCGCTGCGCCGGGGGTGTTTTTTTTGATATACAATCTAAGTCTTTCCTGAAATGCCCAGGTGGCGGAATTGGTAGACGCACTAGTTTCAGGTACTAGCGAGTAACATCGTGGAGGTTCGAGTCCTCTCCTGGGCACCAAGTTTAACGACAACCGATGACGGTTTTCTAAATAAAAAAGCCACTGCCTCTGCGGTGGCTTTTTTATTGATGGCAAACGGACTGCACAAGCCATCCTTCAAAAAAATCAAGACAACTTATAAAAACAGGAAAAACCTGTTCTATAATTCAAATCTTTCCTGAAATGCCCAGGTGGCGGAATTGGTAGACGCACTAGTTTCAGGTACTAGCGAGTAACATCGTGGAGGTTCGAGTCCTCTCCTGGGCACCAAATCATTAAAAAGCCGTTGCACATGCAACGGCTTTTTTGTTTTGTACCAACCCTTTTTGGCAAAGTACCTCGCCGCAGCCCATCGGCCTTCACGCATGCCAAAGCGTCACAGACCCCGCCGAAACTCAGGAGAGAAAGAAGGATGGTTCAGGGTCGGCACTGGAGCAAGATCGCGCTGACACACCAGCGCACCCAATCCGCACTCATTGGTCAGGGATCAATCGCTTTCCAAGGCAAAAAGCCTCATCCCGCGCGTAACCCAGCGCGTCATAAAAACCAAGCACCTGCACATTGCTGGTACGCACCAGCACATTGACTTTGGGGCAGCCTAGCGCAAGAAGACGCCGCTCCACTTCCTGCATCAGCCGGCGACCCAGAGCCGCCCGCTGATGCCCCGGCGCGATAGCAAGGTAATACACCGATCCACGGTGACCGTCGTATCCCGCCATGGCAGATCCGATCAACACCTCCACACCCGCCGCGTCAGTCTGTGTGGCCACCAAAAAAAGCCCGGGCTGAAAGCTTCGCTTGCGCTCAATATCCTTGTACGGATCATTCCAGGGGCGCACCAGCCCGCATGCATGCCAAAGCGCCACCACCTCCGACTCGTCAGCCGAGTCGAAGGGACGGATGCACAGCGCAGCAGCAGGCATGGGCAGAGTTACTTGCGCAGCAATGCCTTCAGCACATTTTGCAAACGCCGTGCGCCGGCTGCATCGCTAGCACTGGCCAACACCTGGGCCGCATCAGCGCCCCAGGTTTGGTCTGGCGCTGGATCGTTGCGGCGCGTGAGCAATTGCAGTTGCAGCATGCGGCGAGCGGCGATGTGCTCTGCCGGAGTGGGCACTTCGGCGGCCATTTCCAAGCGCAACAGCGCCTGGGCCGCATCACCCTTAGGCGCTGCAGACAAAGCCTGCGTCCAGGCAGAGCGAACGGCTGGCGTGACACGCCCGCCCAGATCCTGAGCGCTGGGCACCTGCGCCGCATCGCGCTTTTCCCAGGCCGACAGCAACTGGGTCAGGGCTTCGCCATGGGCCTGTGCCGCCAACTTTTTCAGCGCTTGCTGGGCATGCTCCATGGCATCGCGCTGGGCTCGGAAAGCCGCGTCCCCCAGACGAGGGCCACGGTCTTCGCGCTCTGCACGGTCGCCAAAGCGGCCTGGACGGTCATTGCGATCGCCGAAACGCCCCTCCGTACGAAGACCACGATTGGCATCGCGGTCACCAGGGCGCGCATCGCGGCGATCACCTGGGCGTGCGCCACGACCGGGGGCGGCCGGGGCTTCTTTTTTCATACCGGGTCGATCATCACCACGCACAGCCACCACTGGACGGGCCACTGGCTTGGGCGCCGCAACAGGCGCAGGGGTCGCCACGTCCTCAGAAGTTTCTGAAGGGGTATCAACCGCTCCTTCTTTAGGAGCATCTTGCGCTGATTCAACGGGCGCTGGCGCCTGATTTGACTCATCTTTTTGCGCAGTCTCAACGGCTTGGGCGGCTTGCGCCTGCCCACGCAAAGCTGCCTCCAGGGCCTGCATGGCAGAGCGAATCTGCTGTGCGTCACCCGTGGCGTTAGCAGCCTCCAGCGCCTTGGAGGCATCCACCACCACACGGTCTCTCGCACTCAACTCAGTCACTGCGCGCTCACGGTCTGCAGACTTGCGATTGAACGCCTCATCAATCGGCTTACGGAAAGCATCCCACAGCTTTTGCTCGTGCTTGCGATCCAGAGGCACAGACTGTGCCTCGCCTTGCCAGCGCTGCTGCAGCGCCTTGACCGCATCAATGCGCAACATGGGCGCGGCGCCCAAGGCCGTAGCCTCTTCAATCATGGCATGGCGCCGGGCCAGACTTTCCTTCTGGGCTGCCTCAAACGGTGCGGCAGCGGCGGCAATGGCCTGCTTCCACAACGGCTGCAACTCGGCAAACAGCTTTTCACCGATATGACCGCTTTCGCGCCAACGGTCGCCAAACTGGTACAGCGCACGATGGATGCCCTTCCAATCGCCAGAGGCTGCATGCTCCTGAGCCCAGGCCTTGACCTCTTCGATCAAAGCCAGGCGCTGGGCCTTGTGCTCAGCAGCCTCCGCCCGGATCTTGTCCAGCCATGCTTCCACCACTTTGTGGGCTGCATTGCAGGCCTCGTCAAACTTCTTCCACAACCCGTGGTTGGGTGCGCCACCCTGGTCGGCTTGCTTCCATTGCTCACGCAACTGGCGCAGGGTTTCCTGCATCTTGCGCCCACCCAAGGCCTGCCCTTCAGGGCGATTGAGCAGCGCTTCGGCCTTGGCCACCAACTCTTCACGCACCTGATCGGCACTCCAACGCTGCCAGCCTTCCAGCTCACCGGCGGCCACCAAGGCAGCATGCACTTGCTGCTCCAACGCGGCATCCAGGTGCTTGCCATGGACCTTCAGCACGGCGCGCAAAGCGGCAGCCGCGCCCGCGCTGGCCTTGCCGTGTCCTTCGGCAGTTTCCTTTTCCAGCACGACCAGTGCTTCGCGTACGGCCTGCACCGCCTTGTCGCGCACCTCGGGGGCCACTTTGGGCTTGGCTGGACGGGCCGCCTTGGCTGCTGCGGCAGCCGCCTCAGAGGGCAGGCCCCGCGCCACACGCAACTCATCAGCCCACACAGGCACAGGCGGCAATGGGGCATTCGCATCCTCTGCTGCCGCAACCGCTTGGGCCAGCGCAGGCTGAAACGCCTCCCACACCACCAGCAGCTGGGACTTGGACGCATCCAACAGCGGAGGAAAGCGGGCTTCCACACTGGGCCAACTGGCATCGCCCGCCAGACCAAGGGCTTGCTCTTGCCAACGGGCGACATCCGCCCCCAACAATTCCAAAGCAGCCTGCGCGTCACGCCAAGATTTGGTCGATAGCACTTCAATGCGTTGTGCGAGCAATACGGCCGCTTCGCGCTGCACCTGGACACGGTGCTGCAGGTCTTCAATCACCTTGACGCGGTCGGCAATTTGCACCTTGAGCACAGACAGGGGCTCACGCGACAAAGGCGCACCTGCCTTTGCAGCATCCCGCTGCCAGGCCAAAGCGTCAGCGATATTGAGCTTGGAGGCCGCCAGCAGTGCCTGGGCTTTCTCGGCCCACTCGGCCGCGATCGCTTCTTGCCCCTTGGCCCGGCGAATCTCATCCAGACGCTCGCGCACCGCGCGGGCCGCGCCCTTGTCCCGGCCACTCAGCTCCTTGAACACCTCTTGCAGTTGCTCAGGCGCCGGCTGCGTGGTGAGCCAATCGCGGATACGCGAAGCGCGCTCACCAGAGGTCGCTGCTGAAAAAGCACCACCAGTCAGTGCGTCCAGCGGGTGCAACTCTTGGGTTTTGGCCGGGGCCGGATTCACTTCAGGGGCTTCAGACATTTTGCTGCGGGAAAAAAAAGGAAACATGGATCAATCAAAAACGAATGGGGTCTGGAGGCAAACACCCCTAGCCAGACCAACCATGGCACCGGCCTCACAGACAGGCCATGGCAAAAGAAACTATTGTCACAGACAGGCCAACCGACCTGCGTGGGGATGATGCCCGGGCATCCGCCCGATCAACATGACATGGCACAAACACCCCCTGCCCATGCACAGCAACCCTGCTGGCCAGTGACCAGGGTCTAGGGCAACCCCAGGGGCAATAGCGCCCATTATCTATATATATACAAAGGCACCGATTGACAGCCCCTGGAGCCGAGGAAAAACCAAGGGGGTACCAACAACACCAAGCGCCAGCCCACAAACAAGAAAGCCCGATGAACACGGCCATGTGGCTTGCTCACCGGGCTTGACGGCTGACACAACGGTCTTTGCCATCGCTTCGCAACGCGGAGGTTCACGTCCTCGTTGCGAGGGGGCAATGGATTGCCCCCAAGGGGTGCCATGAAAGCCTCATCTGCTGCACCTAGGCACTGAATGCGATTGGAGGGAGATTTGGCTTCGTCCGGCGATGCCTGACATTTCAGACGCCTCCACGTTAACAAACTACGCCGACCGCCTCAAACAGCAATTTCAATCACCACACATCAATTGATTGAAAAAATCTCTCAAACAACATCCTTCCCTCGACAAACAGACGCCGCAAAACACTTTCCCCACCAAAAACATGGATGAAACAACAGTGTTTTTATAATTTTTATATCTTAAAACAATTTTTGATAGTATTGACCACGAATTAAGTACCCTCCTAGAATCCGCCAGCCTTCAAAACCAAGGCTGGTAACAACCCCAACCCGCTGCCGAACCCGGCTAAGTCAGCTCTGCCAGCGTCGCAACCTGCGATCGCACCGACACAGAGTTTGATGGCGTACCAATCCAAGCGGACACCCGCAACCGCACTGCCAACAACGGCAGGCGCCCCGTGCGGAATCCGCCTCAGAAAGGAAGAGCTATGACAGCGTCAGGAAAAATAGTCTCCGGCGTACGAACCTTCGTTGCCGATGTGACCAACGGTTTTCTTGAGATCACCCACAACAGCTTCGCCCTTATCGGCTTGGCCGTTGCCTTTGTGGCCATCACTTTGACGGCCCGACCCGACCTGCGCCAAGCCGGCGAGGAGCAGCTCATGGGCTGGCTTCAGGCCCGGCAGGTCGCTGCCGTTGGCATGCCCGTTGAGCCCGAAGCCAGCGAGCGCGCTACGGCCAGCAACCCCAAAGACCTGCCCAAAGAGCAGGCTGCGGTGGCCTTCTGGCTCAGCAAAAAATACAAGGTGGCAGCAGAGCCCCTGAGCGCGCTCGTGGCGGAAGCCTACGAAATCGGCGGGCGGACCAAGCTGGATCCCACGCTCATCCTCGCCATCATGGCGATTGAGTCCAACTTCAACCCCTTCGCGCAAAGTGCGGTGGGTGCGCAGGGCCTCATGCAAGTGATGACCACGGTGCACACCGAGAAGTACCAGAACTTTGGCGGCCACTTTGCCGCGTTTGATCCCGTCTCCAACCTGCGAGTTGGCGTCAAAGTGCTGCAGGAGTGCATTGCCCGCGCAGGCTCGATCGAAGGCGGGCTGCGCTACTACGTGGGCGCAGCCAACCTGGCAGACGACGGCGGCTACACCGCCAAGGTGATGGCCGAGCACGCCCGCCTGAAGCAAGTGGCCAGCGGCCGCTCGGTGCCACTGAACGCACCAACGATGCTGTCAACCCAGGCGCCGGCGGCACCAGCCCAGGCAACCCCAGCCACCTCGCGCAACACGCCTTCCGCAGCAGAAAACGACAACAAGGTCGCGCTGCTCACGACCGGGCTCTGACAGCGCTGGTCAGCGGGCCACTAAGGCACCGCTATGTCCAGCAGCGGAGCGCATTGCTTCGCACAGCCCCACAGCAAAGTCAGGCAAATTGGCAGTCCCCCGACCTCAGCTACACTACGCGGGTACGCAACTGGCGATAGGCGCAAAGCCCTCACGGGTGTTGCCGCTGACGTGGAAACCAGCAAGAACCTGCTTCTTGTGAACCACTGGGGAGCGTGCCGCAAGGTCCAATAGACTTTGCGTTCCGCCGTTCGCCTGGGCAGCCCTTGTTTCAAGGGACACAAGTTCATAGGACTGCCAACACCATGTACGACCGCAATATTCTTGTCGAACAAACCGACCCCGAAGTCTTTGCAGCCATCCAGGCTGAAAACGCCCGCCAAGAGCACCACATCGAGCTGATCGCCAGCGAGAACTACGCCTCCCCCGCTGTGATGTGGGCGCAAGGCACCCAGCTCACCAACAAATACGCCGAAGGCTACCCAGGCAAGCGCTACTACGGTGGCTGCGAGCATGTGGACGTGGCCGAACAGCTGGCCATTGACCGCGTCAAGAAGATCTTCGGCGCCGATGCCGCCAACGTGCAGCCCCATTGCGGCGCCTCTGCCAACGAAGCCGTGTTCCTGGCCTTCCTCAAGCCCGGCGACACCATCATGGGCATGAGCCTAGCGGAAGGCGGCCACCTGACACACGGCATGCCGCTGAACATGTCTGGCAAGTGGTTCAACGTGGTCTCCTACGGCCTCGATGCCAACGAAGCCATTGACTACGACGCGATGGAAGCCAAGGCCCGCGAGCACAAGCCCAAGCTCATCGTGGCGGGTGCCTCGGCTTACAGCCTGCACATCGACTTTGCCCGCTTTGCCAAGGTCGCCAAGGAAATCGGCGCGATCTTCATGGTGGACATGGCCCACTACGCTGGCTTGATCGCCGCCGGCGTGTACCCCAACCCCGTGCCCCACGCCGACGTGGTGACATCGACCACGCACAAGAGCCTGCGCGGTCCCCGTGGCGGCATCATCTTGATGAAGGCTGAGCACGAAAAGGCCATCAACAGCGCCATTTTCCCCGGCCTGCAAGGTGGCCCGCTGATGCACGTGATCGCAGCCAAGGCCGTGGCCTTCAAGGAAGCGATGCAGCCCGAGTTCAAGACCTACCAAGAACAAGTGGCCAAAAACGCCAAGGTGGTGGCCGAGACTCTGACCGCACGCGGCCTGCGCATCGTGTCGGGCGGCACGCAAAGCCACGTGATGCTGGTCGACCTGCGCGCCAAGGGCATCACCGGCAAGGAAGCTGAAGCCGTGCTGGGCGCCGCCCACATGACCATCAACAAGAACGCGATCCCTAACGACCCTGAAAAGCCGATGGTGACCAGCGGCGTGCGCATTGGCACCCCTGCCATGACCACACGGGGTTTCAAGGAAGAAGAAGCCCGCATCACAGCGAACCTGATCGCCGACGTGCTGGACAACCCACGCGATGAAGCCAACATCGCCGCCGTGCGCGCCAAGGTCAACGCCCTGACGGCACGCTTCCCTGTCTACCGTTAAGCCGCCCGGCCGATAGTTCAAACGCGACCATGAAATGCCCCTTCTGCAGTCACCTGGAGACGCAAGTCGTTGAAACACGGGTGTCTGAAGACGGGGTGTTCATTCGCCGCCGCCGCCAGTGCGGCGCGTGCGACAAGCGCTTTACCACCTACGAACGGCCGGAAGTGAACTTCCCGGCCATCGTCAAAAAAGACGGCCGCCGCATCGAGTACGAACGCGGCAAGCTGCTCGCCTCCTTCAACCTGGCCTTGCGCAAGCGCCCGGTGAGCACAGAGCAGATCGACAGCGCCATTGAGCGCATTGAAGAAAAGCTGCTGAACCTGGGCCAGCGCGAAGTGAACTCTGGCCGCATCGGCGAGCTGGTGATGCGCGAACTCAAGAAGCTCGACAAAGTAGCCTATATCCGCTTTGCGAGTGTGTACCGGAGCTTTGAAGATATTGACGAATTCCGGGCCCTGGTCGACGAAGTGCGCAAGTAACTCACTGCACCACTGCATTGGCGACCAAGGGCAAGAACCGCCACAGACTGCACTGCAGTCATCCCATTTCTTCGGTAGCCCAGCACACAGCTACTACAAAATTAATAGCTACCAGCGCTTTAAATAAAAGCGCTAGAGACCTATTTAGCCTAAAAACTTGCAGCGCGGTTGCCGCCCGATATGCGCTGCGCCAGGCAACGATCCCACAGGCAGCGGGCTCACCCCGCAGTGGGCCGGGCCCGTAGACCTGGCAGCCACCGCGCATAGCGGAGCCCCTCAACCCATCAGCGCACCACCCGCTGAATGCGATCAGTCGCAGGAGGCACCACCGGGTTCTGCGCCCGCACATAGGCCTCCAGGGCATCCAAGTCCTGATCGCCCCCCAGGGTGTCACGCCCCTCAGAAAACACGGTGAACCCATCGCCCCCGCTGGCCAGGAAGCTGCTGATGGCCACACGCACTTGGTCGCCCTCTTGCAGCGGCTTGCCGTGCAAAGTCATGTGGCTGATGCGCGAGCCTGCAGGTTGAGTGAGGTCGTAGCGGTAGCCAAAGCCTTCTGACACCGACAGCACCCGAGGCGCATCGGGCCGGCTGGTGCCACCGCTGAACTGCTGCTCAAGCACCGCGCGAATCTGCGCGCCGGTGTAGGTTCGCACCATGATGTTGTTGCCAAAGGGCTGCACGCTGAACAATTGCCCGTAGCTCAAGCGGCCCTGGGCATCGGGCACCAGGTCGGCACGCAGGCCGCCGGGGTTCATGAACGACAGTTGAGCGCCACCTCTGTCTGGCGCACGGGTGGCTGCCAGCTGGGCATCGGCAATCAGGTTGCCCAGCGCGCTTTCCTGGGATGCAGCACGCACCCGCAGCACCGGGGCGCTGGCCCGACCCACAGGCCGCTGGGCCAGCGGCTCGGCCGCAGCGCGGTAGCGGGCCACCAGTTGGTGCACGAAGGGATCGGCAGTGAAGGCAGGCACGGCCGGGTTCAACGCCACCAGCCCCTGGCTGCCGGTAAAAGCCTCGCCTTGCACGATGTGGTTATGCGCCGTCTTGCGCACCACGCGGCGGGTGTTCAGGTCCACCTGCAAAGCCACCTCGGTCACTAACGAGCCGTACTGCCCTGCACTGGTCAGCAAAAAAGGCCGTGAAGGGTTCACCCGGCCGTAGTCGCACACATAGGCCTGATGGGTATGGCCCGACACCACCACATCCACCGCAGGGTCCAGCCGCTCCAGAATGGGCACGATGTCGCCGTTGATGCCCGAGCAGCTCTGCTCCAACACCTTGGCGTTGGTATAGCCGCCTTCATGGATGGCCACCACAATCACATCGGCGCCTTGGGCACGCAACTGGGGGATCAGCGCATTGGCGGTGCTCGCTTCGTCCTCAAAACGCAGGCCCTTGACCCCTGAGGGGCTGACCATGGTGGGCGTGGCCTTGAGGGTCATGCCGATAAAGCCCACGGTCACCGTCACCCCGCCCTGGGTAAAGCGCTTGATACCCGTGGCAGGCAGCAGCGGCTGCCCATCTTCACGCAAGGTGTTGGCAGCCAGAAAGCCAAAACGCGCGCCCTCAAAGGGCTTGCTGATCTGGCAGGGCTCGCGCACAGTGAACTTCTCGCAGCCGCCCTGCTGCAGCCGCAGCAGCTCCTGCCAGCCCCGGTCGAACTCGTGGTTGCCCACGGCAGAAAAATCGATCTGCATGTGGTTCACCGCTTCAATGGTGGGCTCGTCCAGAAACAGCGCCGACACCAATGGCGAGGCCCCCACCATGTCGCCCGCCGTGATCACGGCGTGGTGCGGGTTGCGCGACTTGAGCTGGGCGATGGCGCTGGCCAAGTAAGCAATACCGCCCGCAGGCACACGTTCGACGCCAGCGGCACCACGGATGGGCACCGCGATGTGCGGTGGCTCCAGGTTGCCATGCAGGTCATTGAAGGCGATCAGCCCGATGTCCATCGTGGCGGCGCCAGCGGCTACGGGCCCTGGCTGCCTCACCGGGCCCGCTTCAGGGCCGTGGGCACAGCCCACCAGTGCAGTCACCGCCAGCACGCAGGCCACAGCACCCGCCCAGCGTACTTTGCTCGTTTGAATCTGATTCATGTCATCTCACCCTATTCACTGCGGAAGGCGGGCTGCCAGCCGCCCCACCCTCCACGCACATACACAGGCCAGCAGGCTGCTGCCCATGGCCAGCCAGTACACCGAGGCCAAGCCCAGCGCCACGCCCACCGCGCCACCTGCCAAAGCGCCCAGCACCCCAGGCAGACCATAGGCCAGCACCGAGTACAGCGCCTGCCCCCGGCCACGCAAGCGGCCTGGGAAAAACTGCGACAGCAGCGCAATGCACGCCGTATGGTGTGCGGCAAACGTCAAGGCATGCAGCAGCTGCGCCAGGCACAACACCACCAGCCACTGCCCGCCTGCAGCCGTCATCCCCATGCGCAAAGCCATCGCGGCGGCGCACACCAGCAGCCAGCCCGTCAACGGCCAACGCGGCAGCCACCGGCTTTGGGTAAAAAACCAAACGATCTCGACCACCACCGACACCGCCCACAAAATGCCGATGGTGGACTTGGCGTAGCCCAGCGCATCCAGGTACAGCGAAAAGAAGACGTACACCGCCATGTGCGCCAGCACATGAAAAAACGCGGACGCAAAAAACCACCGCACCACCGGCTGGCGCAGCACAGGCCACACCGGCGGGTGCTGGGTGCCGGGCACGTTGGCATCGGCCGCGTCTTCTTTCAGCCCCGGCAGCAGCCAGGTGCTAACCACCACGGCCAGTAACGTGCCCAACGTCCAGTGCGGAAAATGCGCCATGCCATGCCGCTCAAACCAAGCACCAGCCGCAAACACCGTGACCAAAAAGCCCAGAGAGCCCCACAGCCGCACACGGCCATAGCGCCGCGCATCAAAGCTACCACCTTGGCTGACCAGGTGCGCCATGGCGGCTTCGCTCATGGGCATCATCGCGCTGGTGTGGGTGAACATGAGCAGCAGCACGGCTGCCAGCCACAGTACGCCAGCGTCCCACCACAAACCGAGTGACACCACCAAAGCCACCGTGGCACACAGACGCAGCCAGCGCACCCGCTCGCCCGTGTGGTCGCTGAGCATGCCCCAGCCATAGGGCGCAAACAGGCGCGTGAGGGACTGCACCGCAGTCAGCATGCTGATGGTGAACAGCGGCAAGCCCAAGCTTTTGAGCCACAGCGGAAGGTACGGGTTAAAGAACCCGATGTGCGCAAAATAGCTGGCCGACAGCGCCGCAAACGGCAGCAATGGGCGGCCCGCCCAGGCCGCACGCAACCGGTTCATACCCGCCCATCCACGCAAGCACAGCGTGCCCGCGCAGCAACGCCCATGCCATCACATTGCAAACTGCGCACAGGCCGCGCGGGTATTCAGAGAAACGAGGCTTTGATCGGTGCCACTTCGTGCACCACATCGCCGCACTGGGCGCGGTGGCGCAGGACATGGTCCATCACCACCAGCGCCAGCAGTGCTTCGGCGATGGGTGCTGCACGGATGCCCACGCACGGGTCGTGGCGGCCCTTGGTGATGACTTCGGTGGGGTTGCCGTGGATGTCGATGGAATCGCGCGGGCTGATGATGGAGCTGGTGGGCTTGATGGCAATGCTCACTTCCAGGTCTTGCCCGGTGCTGATGCCGCCCAGCACCCCGCCCGCGTTGTTGGAGAGGAAGCCATTGGGCGCCATCGAATCGCCATGCGTGGTACCCCGCTGGGCCACGCTGGCAAAGCCAGCGCCAATCTCTACCCCCTTGACGGCATTGAGCCCCATCATGACAAAGGCGATGTCGGCGTCTAGCTTTTCGTACAAGGGCTCGCCCAAACCCACCGGCACGCCGGTGGCTTGCACGCGAATGCGCGCACCGCATGAATCACCGGCCTTGCGCAGGGCGTCCATGTAATCTTCGTACCGGGCCACATCGGCCACCGGGGCAAAGAACGGGTTGCTGCGCACGTGGTCCCAGCTCTCGAAGGGAATCTCCAGCTCGCCCAGCTGCGTCATGCAGGCGCGGAATTGCGTGCCATATTGCTGCTGCAGCCACTTTTTAGCCACGGCACCAGCCGCCACGGTGGGTGCCGTCAGGCGTGCAGACGAGCGGCCACCGCCACGGGGATCGCGAATGCCGTACTTGTGCCAGTAGGAATAGTCGGCATGGCCTGGACGAAAGCTCTGGGCGATGTTGCCGTAGTCTTTGCTGCGCTGGTCGGTGTTGCGGATCAGCAGGGCAATCGGAGTGCCCGTGGTCTTTCCCTCGTACACGCCCGAGAGGATTTCCACCGCGTCGGGTTCGTTACGCTGGGTCACGTGTCGGCTGGTGCCTGGACGCCGACGGTCCAGGTCGGTCTGGATGTCAGCCTCGGTCAACGGCATGCCGGGGGGGCAACCGTCAATCACACAGCCAATGGCTGGACCATGGGATTCACCAAAATTGGTGACAGCGAAAAGGGTGCCTAGGGTATTGCCGCTCATTTGCAGATTATCCCAGAGCAAACCTGTCCCGCATGCGCACCCAGTGCTTGGCAGAGCGCCCACCAAGGGCTAGCATGGAGTACGACTCCCCCTGACAAGCGCATGCCAGCCTCCATACCGCCCCCCGGAGACCCAGCCAACGCCGCCACGCAGCCCGCGCAGGCTCCATTGCCGGAGCTAGCCAATGGCCCTTTGCGCAACGCACTGGACTGCAGCGACAACGCCATCGCCATGACCAATAGCGATCGCCAGGTCGTTTACGTCAACCACGGCTTCACGCGCCTGTTTGGTTTCAGCATGGATGACATTCGTGGCAAATATCTCAGCGACATGCTGCAGGGGCCGCACACACACCAAGGACTGACCGAAGCCATTCGCACCGGGCTGCGGCTGCACGGGCACTACCATGGCGACGCACTCATTTACAGCAGCGACGGCCAGCCCCGCTGGGTATCCATGGTGGTCAATGCGGCCGACGAAGCCGTGGGAGGGCCAGGCGGCTCTATCACGGTCTTGACCGACATCACACTCACCAAAATGCACGAAGTGCTGCAAAAGCGCGTGCTCGAGAGCATGGTCAGCGAAACCAGCCTTCCCGCGCTGATGGCCCAGGTGTGCAAAGAGGTCGAAGGCATTGCCCCTGAAGTCACGGCCTCCATCTTGGCGGTGGATGCCAATGGCCGGATACACCCACTGGCCGCCCCCGGTTTACCGCAAGACATTTGCGCAGCGCTGGATGGCCTGCCCATCGGCCCCAGTGCGGGGTCTTGCGGCACGGCCGCCTATTGGGGCATGCCGGTGGTCACCACCGACATAGCCACCGACCCACGCTGGGACAACTACCGCGCCCTCTTCCTGCCCACAGGCCTCCAAGCCTGCTGGTCCAGCCCTATCCGTGATCACCAAGGCCTTGTCATAGGTACTTTCGCCTTCTACTTCAGGGAGCCGCGCGAGCCCAACGCACTGCACCAAAGCCTGGTGCAGGTATGCCTGCACCTGTGCGCCTTGGCCATCGAGCGCGATGCTGCGCGCCAGCGCATCCACCAACTGGCCTTTTTTGATGCACTCACCGGCCTGCCCAACCGTGCCATGTTCCGCAGCAATGCCGAGCGGGCCCTGTCCCAGATGGAGCGAGACCACCAAAGCGGTGCCTTGCTGTTCGTGGACTTGGACCGGTTCAAACAGGTGAATGACACCCAAGGCCACGCAGCAGGCGATGCACTGCTGCGCGAAGTGGCACAACGCCTGGGCGAGTGCGTGCGCGCACAAGACGGTATTGGGCGCCTGTCAGGCGATGAATTTGTGCTGCTGCTGTCCAACTGCAGTAGCCAGCAAGCGGTGCAAATGGCCCAGCGCGTGTTGTCCAGCATCGCCCGCCCGGTGGACATCCAGGGCCAGGTCAACCTGCCCAGCGCCAGCATCGGTATTGCCATCTACCCAGACGACGGCACTGACATCGACACCCTGCTGCTGCACGCTGACCAGGCCATGTACCAGGCCAAAAGCGATCATCTGCACAGCCTGCAGCTCTTTAGCCTGGAGATGAACCGCCGCGCCCAAGAACGCGTCGCAATGGAAAGGGCCTTGCGCCAGGCCCTGGAACAGCGGCAACTCACCCTGCACTACCAGCCGCAGACCACAGCGGCCCCGGTACTCACCTTGCACGGCGTGGAAGCCCTTGCACGCTGGAGCCACCCCGAATGGGGAGCCATCTCGCCAGCCCAGTTCATCCCACTGGCCGAAGAAACGGGGTTGATCCACCCTCTGACGCAATGGCTGGTGGACGAGGCCTGCACGCAACTCACGGCCTGGCGCGCTGCAGGCCTGGTGGTGCCACATGTCGCACTGAACCTGTCGGGCCGCAGCTTCCACCAAAAAGGCTTTGCGCAAAGCATCAGCGCAACCCTGCTCCAGCACGGGCTCAGCGCCCAAGACCTGATGCTGGAGATTACCGAGAGTGTGGTGATGGATGGCCGCACCGTCACCCAGGAGAACATCGAGCAGCTCAGCCAGCAGGGCTTCAAGCTATCGCTGGATGACTTTGGCACGGGGTATTCCAGCCTGAGCTACCTGCACCGCCTGCCCATTGCCGAACTCAAGTTGGACAAATCGTTTGTGCAAGACCTTGAGCACGGCGAAACGGCCCGAGCGTTGATCATCTCAGTGCTCAGCATCGCCAAAAGTCTGCACATGACGGTAGTTGCCGAAGGGGTCGAAACCCAGCAGCAATGCGCTTGGCTCAAAGAGCATGGCTGTGAAGTGATGCAGGGCTATTTGCTGGGCCGCCCCATGCCAGCAGAGATGCTGGCCGAATGGATGCCTGGCGCCAACACCAGCTGTTGCGGCTGAACGCGGCGGGCAGGCTAGCCGTCGGCGTACCGGATGCGCCAGGGCAAAAGCATTTAAACAGCCCCAGACCTATCAGTCCTTGGCATCGTCCTCTGCGGGCCAGTCGCGGATGTAGGCCTTGAGCATCTGGTTTTCAAAATTCTGGCTGTCCACCACGGCCTTGGCCACGTCGTAGAAGCTGATGACGCCCATGAGCATGCGCTTGTCCATCACGGGCATGTAGCGGGCGTGGCGGTCCAGCATCATGCGGCGCACCTCGTCCATCTCGGTCTCCAGCGTGCAGGTCAGCGGCGCATCGTCCATGGCCGAGCGCACCCGCAGCGTGCCCACCGAGCCCCCATTGCGCACCACGGCCTGAATCACCTCGCGGAAGGTGAGCATGCCCACCAGGTCACCCAACTCCATCACCACCAGCGAGCCAATGTCTTTCTCGGCCATCACCTGAGCGGCGTCGGCCAGGGGCTCGTCTGGGGTCACGGTGTAGAGGGTGTTTCCTTTGACGCGAAGGATGTCGCTGACTTTCATGGGGTAAGGTCTCCGAGGGAATGCGCTCAGCGCTATAGGCTGCGTCTTAGAAGAGGTTCTTGGGGCTGATTCCAGGTAAATATAGCCCACAATTTGCGCCCATATCGACAACATCGGAGACAGAGACCTATGCCCGGATATTCAGACCCCGGCTTTGACACGCTCGCCTTGCACGCTGGCGCCGTGCCCGACCCCGCCACTGGTGCGCGTGCGGTGCCCATCCACCTGACCACCTCGTTCGTGTTCGAGTCGAGCGAACACGCCGCCTCGCTGTTCAACCTGGAGCGGCCCGGCCATGTGTACAGCCGCATCAGCAACCCCACCAACGCAGTGCTGGAGCAGCGCGTAGCGGCCCTGGAAGGCGGCGTGGGCGCCATTGCCGTGGCCAGCGGCCAGGCCGCGCTGCACCTGGCCATTGCCACGCTGATGGGCGCGGGCAGCCACATTGTGGCCAGCACGGCGCTGTACGGCGGCAGCCAGAACCTGCTGCACTACACGCTGAGCCGTTTCGGTATTGAAACCACGTTTGTGAAGCCCGGCGACATCGACGGCTGGCGCGCGGCCGTGCGGCCCAACACCAAACTGTTCTTTGGCGAGACCGTAGGCAACCCCGGCCTAGATGTGCTGGACATTCCCACCATCAGCGCGATTGCGCACGAGGCCGGGGTGCCGCTGCTGGTCGACTCGACCCTCACCTCGCCCTGGCTGATGAAGCCGCTCGAGCATGGGGCCGATCTGGTCTACCACTCGGCCACCAAGTTCCTCTCGGGCCACGGCACCGTGGTGGGCGGCATTGTGGTGGACGGCGGCAGCTTTGACTGGGATGGCCCGCGCGCGGCGGGCCGCTTTGCCGAACTCACGGCCCCCTACGCGGGCTTTCACAACATGGTGTTCACCGAAGAAAGCTCGGTGGGCGCCTTTTTGCTGCGTGCGCGGCGCGAGGGCCTGCGCGACTTTGGCGCCTGCATGAGCCCGCACACGGCCTGGCTCATTTTGCAGGGCATTGAGACCCTGCCCCTGCGCATGGAGCGCCACATGCGCAACACCGCGCGGGTGGTGGAATTTCTGGCCAGCCAGCCCTTCGTGTCGCGCGTGGGCCACCCCATGCTCGAATCGCACCCCAGCCATACGCTCGCGCAAAAGCTGTTGCCGCGCGGCGCGGGCTCGGTGTTCAGTTTTGACCTCAAGGGCAACCGCGAGCAAGGCAAGAAGTTCATAGAAACCCTCCAGGTCTTCAGCCACCTGGCCAACGTGGGCGACTGCCGCAGCCTGGTCATTCACCCCGCCAGCACCACACACTTCCGAATGAGCGACGAGGCGCTGGTGCAGGCCGGCATCACGCAGGGCACCATCCGCCTGTCCATTGGCCTGGAAGATGCCGACGACCTCATCGACGACCTGAAGCGCGCACTCAAAGCCGCCGAGAAAGCGGGGGTCTGAGCCATGTACACCACCGTCAACGGACACAGCACCTTCTGCTACACCGGCGGCAAGCCCTTCGATGCCGCCAAGCCCACCGTGGTCATGGTCCACGGCGTGCTCAACGACCACAGCGTGTGGGCCTTGCAAAGCCGCTACCTGGCACACCACGGCTTCAACGTGCTGGCGGTGGACCTGCCCGGCCACTGCAAAAGCGCGGGCGACGCGCCCGCCACGGTGGAGCAGGCGGCCGACTTCATCGTGGCGCTGCTCGATGCCCTGGGCATTTCCCGCGCTGCGCTGGTGGGCCACAGCTGGGGCTCGCTCATTGCGCTGCAGGCCGCCGCCCAGCTGGGCGAGCGCGCCACGCACCTGGCCCTGGTGGGCACAGCCTACCCGATGAAGGTCTCGCCCGCGCTGCTCGAATCGGCGCTGAACGAGCCTGAAAAAGCCCTGCACATGGTCAACGTGTTCTCGCGCTGCTCGCTGGCATCGCCCTCGGGCGCGGGGTTCTGGGTGTTTGGCGCGGGCATGGCGCTGGGGCGCAAGGTGCTGCGCAGCAACCCTGCGGTCAACGTGTTCCACCGGGGCTTTAATGCCTGCAACACCTACGCCAACGGCGAGCAGGCCATGGCGCACGTCACCTGCCCGGTGCTGTTTGCCCTGGGCGAGCAAGACCAGATGACCCCGGCCAAAGCGGCGCAAACCCTGGTGAAGGCCGCTCAAGCCGCTGGCAAAGCGGTGCAGGTCAAGCACCTGCCCAGCGGCCACAACGAAATGACCGAAGCCCCGGAGGAGACGCTGGCAGCGCTGCGCGATTTTCTGGCGCAGTAAAGTGCGCACTCACGAGGAATGCAGCGGGCCACCGCCTACCCAGCGCAGGTAGGCACTCCAAGCCCCGTTCCTCGAGGGAGAAAACATGAACCTGCGCACCGCTTGGCTGGCCCTTGTCCAGCACCACGCGCTGGACCGCCCCGCCGCGCTCCAGCTCGAATCTCTGGCCCCCTGGCACGAGCCCCCGCCCCAACTGCAGCGCCACCTGTGGCGCACCGTGGCCGTGCTGGCGGCCGCCTTGGGTGGCCTGGGCATCGTGATGTGGATTGCATCGAACTGGGACACGCTGGGCCGCCCCGCCCGCTTCGCCCTGCTGCAAGGCTTTGTGGCCGTGATGTATGCCGGGGCGCTGTGGCGTGCGGCGGCGCGGGTGCCGCTGGGCATATTGGCGCTGCTGGGCACCGGGGCACTGTTTGCCTACTTCGGGCAAACGTACCAAACCGGGGCCGACCCCTGGCAGCTGTTTGCCTGGTGGGCCGTGTTGACGCTGCCCCTGGCCGTGGCCGGGCGCAGCGATGCGCTGTGGGCCCCGTGGGTGCTGGTGGCCACCACCGGCATTGCACTGTGGGCGCAGGCCCACACCGGCCACCGCTGGCGCGTGCTGCCCCAGGACCTGGGCGTGCACCTGCTGGCGCTGTCGGCGGCGCTGGGCGTCACGGCCGCCATGCTGCCCCTGCCCGCATTGCAGCGCGTGACTGGCGCCGGGCTGTGGTCCTTGCGCACCGCAGGCGCGCTGGCCATCACCCTGGTCACCACCACGGCCCTGCCCGCGCTGTTCCACTCGCCGGTGGCGCCGCACTACGCGCTGGGCTTGCTGTTGCTGGCGGGCACTGCGGCCGTCACGGGGCAGCGCCGGTGTTTTGACCTGTTCTTGCTCAGTGCCTCCACGCTGGGGCTGAACGTGCTGCTGGTCACCGGGCTGGCTAGCTTGCTTCTGGAGGGCTCGCGCGGCGATTTGATAGGCGGGCTGCTGATGGTGGGCCTGATGGCCGCAGGTTTGCTGGCAGGCAGCGTGCAGCTGGTGATGCGCATGGCGCGCAATGCCCAGGCCCAGGCCCAGGCCCAGGCCCTGGACCCGCAGGCCCAGCCAGCCCACCACAGCGCCACTACGCACGCAGACGCCTCCAAGGACAACGCATGAGCCAGACCGCGATGCCTCATACGGACAACGCCCAGGCAGACAACGATTTGCCTGGATCGCCGCTAGAAAAAATACTGCACAGCGCCCGAGCCCTCGGCCTGTTGCCCGCCAACGCGCAGCCCCCCGCAGACCCCGGCCGCCCCTGGCCCGTGGTGCTGCTGACCCTGCTGGGCGCATGGCTGGCAGCCCTGCCCGTGCTGGCGATTTTTGCGCTGTTTGCCGGCCGCTGGCTGCTGGACGGCGCGGGCACCTACGTGGTGGGCACGCTGGCCCTGGCGGGTGCCGTGGCGCTGCTGCGCGTACAGGGGCTGGCCCTGTTTCTGGAGCAGATCGCCATCCCGGCGCTGTTCACCGGCGGGTGGCTGCTGGGCTTTGCCCTGGTGCGCGATGGGCCTCACTTGCTGGCCGCTGCCACGCTGCTGCTGATCACGCTGGCCGTGGCCGCAGCCGTGCCCCAACACTGGCTGCGCACCCTGCTGGGGGGCGCGGCTGCAGGCCTGTGGGCCTGGACAGTGGGCGCCACTTGGCACCACCTGCACCGCAGCATCGACATCACCATCCTATGGGGGGCCCTGCATGTGGCGCTGCTCACCTGGGTGGGCCTGCTGGTGCTGCAACACCGGGCGCTGGGCCAGCAAAACCGGCTGGCCGTGGCACTGGAGCCCCTGGCCTGCGGCTGGGTGGTGGCGGTGCTGTGCGGGCTGGCCCAACTGTCGGGCATGACGTTCATGCTGGCGGGCGTGCTGGGCGGCAGCGGTGGGCTGTGGGAGCCTGGCAACCACACCACGGGGTCGGGAGCCTCGTCGCTGGTATCCGTGAACCAGGTGGGCTCTGTCGCGCTGGTGCTGTCAGCAGGCTGGGTGGCGCAGCGGGCCTGGCCTGCGCTGCGCCAGCCCCAGGCGGCCGCGCTGCTGGGGGTGCTGGCCGTGCTGGGCTTTTTCATGCCCACGCTGGGGGCCGCCCTGCTGGCGCTGGCCATCACCGGCACCACGCAGCGCTGGCGCCAGGCCGCTGTGGCCGCGCTGGCTGCGGCGTGGATGGTGGGCAGCTTCTACTACCAACTGGCCTGGCCCCTGGCCACCAAGGCCATGGTGCTGGCGGGCTGCGGCGCCGTGCTGGGGCTGCTGGCCTGGACGGCACTGCGCCCCGCGTCGCGCGCGCCGCTGCCAGACCACGGCGCGGACGCGGGCTCGGCCACAGCCACCGCCGAAGCCACCGCACCGCGCATCGCCACCTGGGCCCTGGTGCTGGGCCTGGCCTGCACGCTGCTGGTGGCCAATGGGGGCATTGCGCAAAAGGAACACACCATTGCCCAGGGCCGCAAGGTGTTTGTGCCCCTGGCCCCGGTGGACCCACGCTCGCTGATGCAGGGCGACTACATGCGGCTGAACTTCCAGCTGCCTGCAGAGCGCATCACTTACGAGGAACTGGCCTGGGGCCAGCGCCCCCACGCCGTGGGCACGCTGGACGAGCGCGGCGTGGTGCAGTGGCTGCGCATCGACTTGGCCGAAGCACCGCTGCAGGCCGGGGAGATGCGCTTTGCCCTGACCCCACGCGACGGGCAGTGGACGCTGGTGACCGATGCCTGGTACTTCCGTGAGGGCGATGCGACCCGGTGGGAAGCAGCGAAGTTTGGAGAGTTTCGCGTAGAGCCCGATGGCAAGGCCCTGCTGGTGGGCTTGGCGGATGCGCAGTTGCGCGGCATTGCCCCCTGACGGAGCAAAGGGTGCAAAGAGGGCAGAGCGCGACGCGAGCGGCTGCCCCCCCGCGCAGCCATCTATTTCACACCAAACGCCTGATTAGCAACCTGCCCCAGACCGCTTACCCCAAGCCGTTCGGGCTGAGCCTGTCGAAGCCCGGGCGCCTTTTGCCGACAGCCCTTCGACAGGCTCAGGGCGAACGGTCTACCTGAGGCAAGTAGCCTTTCAGACAAAACAGCCTCCAGCGCTTATTTCACAAGCGCTAGAAGCTATTTAATTGATAGCAAATCCTGCAACCGCAGCCGCGCAAACCCAGCCGCATCCCACAGGGGGGCCAGCCGCACGGTCTGGTCCAGCAGCAGGCGTTGTACCAGCGGCTCCAGCGCGGTGCGTTCGGGGTCGGCCAGCAGCACGTAGCGCAGCTCAGGCGCGTCAGACGGGCCTGCCACCGCATCGCTCACCTGGGCAATCCAGTCCAGCGACGTCAAGGTCTCCAGCACCGGCTCCAGCTGCAACGCATCCACCCGCAGCAGCTCAGCCAATTGCGCTGCCCGCAGGCCTTTGCTGGGCAACTGCCGTGCGCGGTGCAGCTCTTGCAGCACCTCTACCGCCAGCTGAAACCCCCAGCCCGCTACCGTGCCGCGCCGCGCCACGCCTGCCAGCAGGCTGGGCAAATACGCGGTGACCACGGCCCCCAGCAGCACGATGACCCAGGCCACGTAAATCCACACCAGCAAGATCGGCAGCGTGGCAAACGCGCCGTACACCACCGAATAGGTCGGCACCTTGGCCAGGTAGGCGGCCAGCACCTTCTTGGCCAGCTCCATGCACACCGCCACAAACAAGCCGCCCACCCAGGCGTGCTGCCACTTCACCGGCGTGTTGGGCACATAGTGGTACAGCCCCGCCATGCCAGCGGCCAATATCAAGAACTGGATCGAGTCCACCAGCAGTGCCACCCCATCGGGCAGCGTGCGCACCAGCCCGCTGGATGCAGACATCACGTACGACGTCAGCGCCAGGCTGCCGCCCAGCAGCAAAGGCCCCAGCGTGATGGCCGCCCAGTAAATCAGCACCCGCTGGCCCAGCGGACGCAGCCGCCGCACACGCCAGATGTTGTTGAGCGTGCGGTCGATGGTGAGGATCAGCATGAGCGCCGTGCCCAGCAAGATGCTGAAGCCCAGGGCCCCCAGCCCGCTGGCCTTGGCTGCAAACTGGGTGAGGTAGCCCAGCACCTGGCGCGAGATGCTGTCGGGCACCAGGCTCTCGATCAGCCACTTTTGCACCACGCCCTGCAGCTTGCCAAAGATGGGAAAGGCCGTGAACACGGCCAGTGCCACCGCCAAAAACGGCACCAGCGCCAGCACGGTGGTGAAGGTGAGGCTGCTGGCCGTCAGGCCCAACTGGTCCTCGCGAAAGCGCTCGCGCAGCGTCTGCGCCGTGGTGCGCCAAGGAAATTTCGACAGATCTTCCAACAGCACCTCAATGCGCTGGGCCACTGTCTGCAAGGTCAATCGCATGGCCTATATGATCCAAAGCCCGTGATGGGCCCCAAGGGTTAAACGGGCGCCTGGCAGCTGCAGACCCATGGCCTGCAGCTGCCAGGGCAACAGCGCGCATTGTGACCGCTTGCCGCCCCCTGCCCCGCCCGGCCGCCTGCCCATGGCGCCCATCCCCCTGCACCCAACGTTTGCCCATGACCGACACCGCCCACCCCGCCCCGCTCCAAGCCGCCCCCCCCGAAGTGGCGGCCACCCGCTGGGTGGCCACCGCCAGCCTCATCGCTCTGATTGCGCTGTGCGTGGCCTGGGAGCTGGTGCTGGCACCGCTGCGCCCGGGCGGCACCTGGCTGGCCATCAAGGCGCTGCCGCTGTGCATCCCGCTGGCAGGCATTCTCAAAAACCGCATGTACACCTACCGCTGGGTCAGCCTGGTGATCTGGCTGTACTTCACCGAAGGCGTGGTGCGCGCCTGGAGCGACAAGGCCCCCAGCAACTGGCTGGCGCTGGCCGAAGTGGCGCTGTGCCTGGTGCTGTTTACCGCCTGCACGCTGCATGTGCGGCTGCGCCAGCGCAATGCGCGTGCGCTGGCCGCCACGCAAGAATCCGACAGCCACACCGACCCTCACACCGCGCAAGCCGATTCCGCCAGCGCATCCACTGCACCTACCGAACCTCTCGCGCGAAAGGACTGAATGCCATGCCGAACCTGATGACCCCGCTGCTCGATACCCTGCGCTCCATCGTGGGCGATGCCCATGTGCTGACCGAGGGCGACCTCACCGCCTGGGAACAAGACTGGCGCCGCCGCGTGCGCGGCAAGGCCCTGGCCGTGGTGCGCCCTGCCAACACGCCTGAAGTAGCAGCCGTGGTCAAGGCCTGCGCTGCGGCAGGCACCGCCATCGTTCCACAAGGCGGCAACACCGGGCTGGCCGTGGGCTCCACGCCCGATGAATCGGGCACGCAGATCGTGCTGAGCCTGACGCGCATGAACGCCGTGCGCAATGTCGACACCGCCAACCTCACCATGACGGTGGAGGCGGGCTGCATCCTGCAAAACCTGCAAGAGGTGGCGCGCAATGCGGGCCTGCTGTTCCCCCTGTCGCTGGCGGCCGAGGGCAGCTGCACCATTGGCGGCAACCTGGGCACCAACGCGGGCGGCACGCAGGTGGTGCGCTATGGCAACACGCGCGACCTGTGCCTGGGGCTGGAAGTGGTCACCGCGCAGGGCGAGGTGTGGAGCGGCCTCAAGGGTCTGCGCAAGGACAACACCGGCTACGACCTGCGCGACCTGTTCATCGGCAGCGAAGGCACGCTGGGCATCATCACCGCCGCCAGCATGAAGCTCTACCCCCAGCCTGCCGCCAAGCTCACCGCCTGGGCCGCCGTGCCCTCCATCGAGCACGCCGTGCAGCTGCTGGGCATGGCCCACAAGCAGCTGGGCGCGGGCCTGACGGGCTTTGAGGTGATGGGCCAGTTTGCACTGAGCCTGGTGGGCAAGCACATGCCGCAGCTGCGCGTGCCCTTCCTCGGTCAAGACGATGCCCCCTGGTGCGTGCTGCTCGAAAACTCTGACAGCGAATCTGAAGAACACGCCCGCGGGCGGTTTGAATCGCTGCTGGAATCCGCCTTTGAAGCCGGCTGCGTGACCGACGCCGTGGTGGCCGAGAACCTCACCCAGGCACACCAGCTCTGGCACATCCGCGAGAGCATTCCGCTGGCCCAGGCCGAAGAAGGCCTGAACATCAAGAACGACATCTCCATCCCCATCTCGCGCATCCCCGCGTTTGTGGCCCACACCGATGCGCTGCTGCAAAGCCAGATTCCTGGCGTGCGCCTGGTCAACTTTGGCCACCTGGGCGACGGCAACCTGCACTACAACGTGCAGGCCCCGGCCGAGGGCGATGCCAAGGCCTTCCTGCGCGATTACGAGACGCAGGTCAACCACCTGGTCTACGAAGCCGTGGCCGAGTTCGGCGGCTCGTTCTCTGCCGAGCACGGCATCGGCGCGCTGAAGGCCGACAAGCTGGAGAAGTACCAGTCGCCCGTGGCGCTGGGCATGATGCGCGCCATCAAGAACGCGCTGGACCCGCAGGGCATCATGAACCCGGGGCGGGTGCTGAAGGCCTGAACGGCCACCGCAATGCAGCGCTGGCAATGACACCCACATCCCAAGCTTGCCCATGACCGCACCCGTTTCAGTGCGCCCCGCCCAGCCACACGACTACGCGGCTTGGCGACCGCTTTGGGACGGCTACAACGCCTTCTACGGCCGCTTTGGTGCTACCGCGCTGCCCGAGCACATCACACAGACCACCTGGCAACGCTTGCATGACGCGGCCGAGCCCATGCTGTGCCTGGTGGCGCAGGACGATGCCAGCGGCGAGCTGCTGGGCCTGGCGCACTGCGTGTTCCACCGCAGCATGACGCGCATCGAGCCTGTGTGCTACCTCAGCGACCTGTTCACCCGCGAAGCCGCCCGGGGCCGGGGGGTGGGGCGGGCGCTCATCGAAGGGGTGTATGCCGCCGCCCGCGCAGCCCGGTCGCAGCGGGTGTACTGGCAAACCCAAGCCACCAACGCCGCTGGGCGCCAGCTGTACGACAAGCTGGCCAAGCACCAAGGCTTCATCGTATATGCGCACGAGCTTTGAGCGCACCAAACGCTACCAAAACAATAGCTGCTAGCGCTTATAGATAAAGCGCTAGAGGCATTTTTTATTTGAAATCTCCCTGTGTGCAGGCAGGCATTGCACACGCATACCGCATCGCCGCGTTGTGGGCGCGGGCGCCGTTCAAAGCCGCTTGCACATAGGCTGCGCCTGCAACCCCGCCCAGGCCTGCACAGCGCCCGCAGGCTCGTAGCCATGGCGCCGGTAAAAAGCCTCTGCCGTGCGCGTGCTCTCGAGCGCCAACGCGGCGATGCCCGCATGCCGCGCCCCCGCTTCTGCCGCCAGCAGCAAAGCCCGGCCTACGCCCTGGTGCAATGCCTGCGGCACCACATAGCACAGGGCCAGTTTGTCTTGCGTAAGCAGCGCAAAGCCCACCATCGTTGAGCCCGCCTCTGCGCCCTGGCAAGCACCACGGTCAGCACCCAAGCCAACGCCCCAATAGCCTCCCCAGGCCATCGCGTGCGGCGCAGCCATCCATGCGGCAAGGTGATCTGCCGTTTTGTTGGCCAGCCAAGCGGCCAGCACGGTCGGGTCGTGGCGATGGTCCAGAGCACAGCAGTGGGTGATGGACTGGCGAACCACTTCGCAGGCCTGTACGGCCTCCGTGGCTTGAGCGCGGCGCACCGCTGTGGGGGGCAGAAAAGGCGTGTCTGGCATGGCCCGCATTTCAACACGCCCGCCCGCGGCCCCTGCACAGCAGACCGGCGCTCAGTGCGCCCTAACACCTCATCGCACGGCATTGCATGTCCGTTTCCAGCGCGACGGCAGCGTCCGCTTTGCACAAACTGGGCGCCTGATTTCAACGCAACCGCAAAGCAACGATTGAGAAGGACAACCTATGAATGCATTGATCGGCAAAGTGGCCATCGTGACGGGCGCCAGCTCAGGCATTGGGCGCGCAGCGGCCCTGCTGTTTGCACAAAACGGCGCACGCGTCGTGGTGGGCGCGCGGCGCCAGGCCGAACTGGACAGCTTGGTCGCACAGATACACGCAGCAGGCGGAGAGGCACACAGCGTGGCGGGTGACGTGCGCGATGAGGCCTTTGCACAGCGCCTGGTACAGCGAGCGGTAGAGCACTTTGGTGGGCTGGACGTGGCGTTCAACAACGCGGGCATCATCGGCGAGAGCGGCCCAACGCCCGGCATCTCGGCCGCAGGCTGGCAAGAGGCCATCGACACCAACCTGACCAGTGCTTTCTACGGCGCCAAGCACCAGATCCCCGCCATGCTGGCGCGGGGCGGTGGCTCCATCCTTTTCACATCCACCTTTGTGGGGCACACCGTGGGCTTTCCTGGCGTAGCGGCCTACGCCGCCAGCAAGGCAGGCCTGATCGGCCTGACCCAGGCCCTGGCCGCAGAGTGCGGTCCCCACGGCGTGCGCGTGAACGCCCTGCTGCCCGGCGGCACCCTCACCCCCATGGCACACGCCATGAACGGCACCCCCGAGGCCTTGGCCCAAGTCGCCAGCCTGCACGCCTTGAAGCGCCTGGCCCAGCCCGAAGAACTCGCCCAAGCCGCGCTGTACCTGGCGTCAGATGCATCGTCCTTCATGACCGGCACGGCCATGCTGGTGGATGGAGGGGTGTCGATCAACAGGACGTGAGAGGCGTGCAGGAAACATCTGCACAACGCAGGCGAGGCACGTACCGGGGCTGTTCGCAGGCCTGGCTAGCAGCGCGCGGCGGTGGCATTGCCAGCCCAACGCTCATGATCGCGCCAACGTCCGCCAATCTTGAGGTAATGGGCTGAGAACCCTTCCTTTCGAAACCCGCAAGCCTTTACCAATGCCAGCGAGGCCAGGTTTACGGGCTGGATGTTTGCCTCCAGCCGATGCAGTTTGAGAACGCCAAACGCCTGCTTGACCACCGCCTGCAGCCCCTCGCGCATCAACCCTTGGCGCTCATAGCCCGCAAATGCGTAGTACCCCAAGTACGCACTCTGAAAGCAACCTCGAACGATGTTGGTGACGTTGACGACGCCCACCATCTCGTCCGTAGCGCGCAGACAAACCAGATACCCCTGGTTGGCTGGAAGCGCCATGGCATCGAGATACTGCCCAAACGCATCGGGCGTGCTGGGTGGCGAGACCCAAGGGCGATGGAGTGGCCTGCTCTGCCGTACGGATTGAAGAAAGGCGGGCTCGTCCGCAGCAGCAGGTGAGCGGAGGTCAATGCGAGGTTTCATGGAATGGAGCAGAGATCAGCCGCAAGCAGGGGCAGCGAGGCAAATTACCAGTGAATGAGCAACGGGGCACGCATTCAAGGAGCCCGTTCACCCGCGTCAGGCCAACGATGCAACCCCAGCGGCAGCCAGGCCCAACAGCACGTAAAACGCCAGCCCCGCAAAAAGAAGACCGCTCGAAGTCAACACCCGCTGGCCATCACGCTTGAACGAAAGCGCACCCGCAGGCCCATGCATGCGGCCCTCTGAGCCGCCCAGCGACTCGCCGCGCCAACGGCCCAGACTGAGGGTGGAAACGAACAACTTTCCGGTGAGGACAAGAGCAAGCTCAACCGCACACCACAAAAGCATCGCAAGGGCTTCAAGCATTTCATTCTCCAGGCGCTACACGCAACGCACGATACACGCAGCCTCGTCGCAAGGCCAGTCACAAGTCCGATCAACATACGGCTTGGCAGAGGACTGCGGGTCCTTGAGCTATGAGGCATAGCGAAAACAGGGTCCTCACGGAGTTTATTCAGAGGTCTTTGGCAGGCTGCTGATGAATGTAGATATCACCGCAGCCGCGTCGCCAGGGCTTGCTTGAAGCAAGCAGTGGGGCCCAGCGCAGGAAACCACCCGAAGACGCTCACCCAACACCATAAAAGGCTTCACGGCACGCTGCGACACCACCCTGTCGTTGCGAGCCTGGAGATACAAAACTGGCACCCGTACTTCAGACAACAAGTCCGCTACATCCACTTCAGCTACGGCGCCGATGCGCTCTGCCAAAACGGAGGGACTGACCGAAGATACGGCTTGCCGAATCGCCACCACCAACGAGGGCGTCGCGTAGCGCCCCAGAAGCCCCCACGCCAGTGCACGATCTGGAAGCACAGCCGGAGAAACGGCCTGAGCCAATGGCGCCATCCACCGCAACAACGGAAGAGGCGAGCGGGCAAACGTGGCACACAGCACAAGCCCCCGCAAGCGCTGCGGCCGCTCTGCCGCCAGCATCACGCCCAGCGGCCCCGAGAACGACTCGGCCAACAGCACATAGTCTTCATGCAGCGGCAACAGCGCACGCACCCGATCCGCCAACGCTGCGTAGCCCAGGCGCTCTACGCGCGGATACGACACCACCTGCGTTCGGAACCGATCACCCCAAGCGGCAACCAGCGGAGCGAACAGCTCGCCCGTGCCGTCCAGACCAGGGAGTAAAACGATGGCAGTCATGGGAACAGGGGATGCGTGGACGCCGTATCGGCACCCGAACAGGGAGGGGACGAAAGTGCGTCGCCGCGTCTCATTCGAGCCCCACCGTCAGCTCAGGCGCACTGAACGCAAAAACACCCACGCAGTCGTCCAGGCCTGTGACCAAAAACTCCCGCAGGGCTGGGCGAGTGCTGGATGACATGAATCCCTTGCGTCTCGACTCCTGCTCTAACCAGCCTCCGTCATGTATTTCAAAAATAACGCCCCCCGGAGCAGTGGAGCAGGCCGGCCAGAACTCCAGCAAATCCCCCTCATCCAGCACACGAAAACCAACGGCATCGGTGAACAGAACTACGGAGTGACCGACATGTATGCGCAGATTCTGTAGGTCGTACGACACGTTGGAAATTTCCGAACCTGCGAGGAATTGGTGGATCTTGGTCGTGCGCATGAATGGGATATGAGAGCTACTTGGAGCCACTGTAGCCAAGTGACATTCCCATTTTGCAGTGACCCCAAGCGAGCGTCATGCCGCATCGTTTGGCTTACTCAGTCACGCCGTCTGCGCCGGATGCTCTTGCGCCCAATTCGCCGCAGCCTCCCACCCCGGCGGAACACACCCCTGCTCCATCACGCACAGGCTGGCGCTGGCCAGGGCGTGGCGCAGGGCCTGTTGGCAGGCGGTGTCTGACAGGACCTCCACAAACGGCACGAATGACCCAGCCCCGGCTTGCGCAGCTTGGCGCAGCAGGTGGGCCAGCAGGCCCGCCAGAAAGCAGTCGCCCGCGCCCACGGTGTCGGCCACGGGCAAGGGTTGGGCCTCTTGGGCAAAGCACTGGGTGCCGTTGCGGTGCAGCAGCCATGCGCCGTTGGCGCCGAGCGTGAGGGCCAGCAGGTGGGCCTGGGGGTTGGCGGCCAGCAGGTGGCGGGCGCGCTCCAGCGCGCTGGCGCCGGGTACGGCGAGGTGGTCCAGGTCTTCGTCGCTGGCTTTGATGAGGTGGGCGTGCGCCAGGGCGGCGTGCACGGTGCTGCGGTAGGCGGCCAGGTCGGGCATGACGGAGGGGCGCAGGTTGGCATCGACCACCACGCAGTAGCCTGCGGTGCGCTGGGCGGCCAGCCAGGGCAGGTAGGTGGCGGCGTCGCGGGCATCGAGCGCCAGGGCGCCGGTGCAGACCACCTGCAAAGCGGGCAAGGTGGTGCAGGCATGGGCCAGGCCTTGCGCTGACACGGCGCGGTCGGCCACGCCTTCGCGGTAGAAGGCGTAGTCGGGGTGGCCGTGGGCGTTGAGGTTGACGACGGCCAGCGAGGTGACTTGCTGCACCGGATCGGGCTGCGCCAGGTGCACGCCATCGGCCACCAACTGGGCCTCCAGTTCACGGCCAAAGCGGTCGCGCGACAAGGGGTTGAGGTACTGCGTGCCCACGCCCTGGCGGGCCAGTGCGCGGCACAGGTTGTAGAGCGCACCGCCCAGGCAAGGCAGGTAGCTGCCATCGGGGCGGCGGATCAGGTCGATGAGGGCTTCGCCCGCGATGGCGGCCTGGATGGAGGTTGCGGCAGGCGTTGGAGAGGGGTCAATAGCGTTCAAGGGAATCGGAGGTGGGGTGGTTCAGGCACACATCCCGTGCGCCCTGAGCTTGTCGAAGGGCCTGCATGGCACACGCCCTGGCTTCGACAGGCTCAGCCTGAACGGTGGCGGTAGCTTGGATACAAAACGGCCTGCAGACCAGACAAATCAAGCGCTGGCAGCTATGGTTTTTGATGATTCTGTGCCCAGGCTTCGACAGGCTCAGCCCAAACGGTGGGAGAAATTCACGGCAGAGGTGCATTAGCAGCAATGCGCTACGGCCGTCAGAACTGCGCTTGCAGCGCCGGGTACAGCGCCACATAGCGGGCATAGCGCTCGGCCAGCAGGGCTTGCTGGGCGGGCTGCGGATGGAAGGTGGCATCGGCCGCCAGGGGTTGGCACCAATGGGCTTCGTCGCCACCGCAGGCCATGGCGGCCAGGCGGGCTGCGCCCAGCGCGGCGGCAGCGTGGGCGCCCTCGGGGCGCTGCAGTGGAGTGCCCAGGGCGCTGGCCAGCAGCTGGGCCCAGGGGTTGCTACGGGCGCCACCGCCGACCAGGGCCAAGGGGCTGGAGTGGATTTCAGTGGTGGAACGGGGACGGGCTTCGACACGCTCAGCCTGAACGGCTGGGGTGGAACCCGCAGAGCGCATGGCGTTAAGGCCATCGAGCAAACCAAAGCCCACGCCTTCCATCACGGCATAGGCCAGGTCAGCGGCGTCGTGCTCGGCCCGCAAGCCCATGAAGACGCCGGTGGCAGCGGCGTTGTTGTGCGGGGTGCGTTCACCACTCAGGTAGGGCAGAAACAGCGGTGCCTGGGCCTGACGCGCGGTGGGCAATACGCCGACTGCGGCAGACAGCTGGGCCTCGTCGCCCCGGCCAGTCAGGCGGGTGACCCAGCCAAAGGCGCTGGCCGCGCTGAGCATGACGGACATGTGGTGCCAGCGCTGGGGTAGCGCGTGGGCAAAGGCGTGCACGGCGCGCTCGGTGGCGGGGGCAAAGGCATCGGTCACCCGAAACACCACGCCCGAGGTACCCAGCGACACAAAGCCCTGCCCGGCGGTGCGCGCGCCCACGCCCACAGCGCTGGCGGCGTTGTCGCCCGCGCCTGCGGCCACGACCACGCCTTCGCCCAGCCCCCAGCGGCGGGCTACGTCACCCAGCAGCGTGCCGGTGGGTGCATTGCCTTCGGCCAGGGCGGGCATGTGCGAGGCGTCCAGCCCGCAGGCCTGCAGCATGGCCGGGCTCCAGGCGCGGGCCTGCACGTCCAGCCACAAGGTGCCGGATGCATCGGACATATCGCTCACCGCCGTGCCGGTGAGCTGCAGCCGCAGCCAGTCTTTGGGCAGCAGCACGGTGCGGATTTGGGTGAAGACTGCGGGCTCATGCGTGCGCAGCCACAGCAGCTTGGGGGCGGTGAAGCCGGGCATGGCGAGGTTGCCGGTGATCTGGCGCGAAGTGGGCACGGCCTGCTCCAGCAGCGCACATTCCGCACTGGCGCGGCCGTCATTCCACAAGATGGCGGGGCGCAGCACCTGGCCCTGCGCGCCCAGCACCACCGCACCATGCATGTGGCCCGACAGGCCGATGCCACACACCTGGGCCCAGGCGATGGGCATCTGCGCGCGCAACTGGGCGACGGCGGTCTCGACGGCAACGAGCCAGTCGGCGGGGTGCTGCTCGCTCCAGGTGGGCTGGGGACGGTACTGACGCACGGCGGCATCGGCCGTGGCGATGACGGTGTGCGCTTCGTCCAGCAGCAAGAGCTTGACGCCGGAGGTGCCTAGGTCGATTCCGAGGTACATGGGGTGGTTATGCAATGGGTCAGCCCAAGAGGGCCGAGGCGGTTTGAAAGCGAATGCGGCGGGGCGGCTTCGACAAGCTCAGCCCGAACGGTAGGGGGAAAGCTGGGAGCACAGGTTTGAACGCAGGACGCAATGAAGCCCCGGTGCCAGATAGACATCACACCTTGCCAAACCGCCCCACGCCCTGCTTGCGATACTCGCTGGGCGTCATGCCCTTGATGTCCAGAAAGCGGCGGTTGAAGTTGGCCATGTTGTTGAAGCCCACGTCATAAGCAATGTGGGTGATGTAGCGGTCGGTCTCCATCAGCAGCTGGCAGGCGCGGTTCACGCGCACCAAGTTCACAAAGTCGGTGAAGGTGTTGCCCGTGGCACGGCGAAAGAAGCGGGAGAAGCGGCTCTCGGTCATGTCCAGCTCTTGCGCCAGATCGGCAGCCGACAGCGGCTCGGCCAGGTGGTCGGTGATGCGGCTGACGATGGCGTTGATCTGCGCGAGCTGGGTGTCGCTGTCTTCGCTTTGCAGCTGGGCGCTGGAGAGCAGGCGATAGTCCGTGCAGCGGGCCAACTCGCCCATCCATTCGCAAAACGCGGCAAAGCGCGCCAGCCCTTGCGTGGACTTGATGCGCCGCCAGTGCTCGGTGGCCTGCGCCTGCATTCCGAAAAACTCGATGCCGTGGCGGGCACGTTCGAGCAAAGGCAGCACTTCGCGCAACTCAGGAATGCCCTCGCTGGCATCGACCAGCGGCTGGTGTGGGAACTGCACCACCAGGTCGCGCTCGGGGTAGCCCGCCTCGGGCACGTCCATGCTGATCCAGTTGTGTGGCAGGCGGGGCCCTGTCAGCACCAGCTGGCCGGGGGCAAACTGGCCAATCCAATCGCCCACAAACAATTTGCCCGACGAGGCCGTGATGAGGTGCAGCTCGTACTCGTCGTGGTAATGCCAGCGCGCCAGCGGCGTGGGAAAGCCGTGCGACAGGCAGCGGATAAAGCCCGCCGTCTCCGGCGGCTCGTAGCCAAGCTCAGGCGAGCGGGAGTAGGCATGCTCCAGCTCGGGCTTGGTCTGGCGCGGCAATGCATGAAGCGTGGACATGGCGTGCACCGTGTGAATGAAGTGGTGTGACGGCGTTGCGGCTTATTGTGCGGCGGTGCTGCTGCCCAGCCCCGCCGTGCGCGGGTGCCGGGCCACAAACGCGGCCACCTGGGCGCTGGCCGTGCGCAGGGCCTGCACCAGGCGGGCATCGCCCGCCAGCTCGCCCCACAGCACCTTGTCGGCAGCAAACGCGGCCACGGGGTCAGCGGCCTCGCAGATGGCATGAGCTGCAGCCGGGTCCATGGCTTGGTCCTGGTAGGTGTAGGGGATGCGCCCGGCGTGCCAGCGCTGCAGGTAAGCCAGGAACAGCGCAGGCAGCACGGCCACCGCAGCAATGCCCTCGCCGCGTGCCAGGCGCTCGCGGATGGTGGGCGCGATGAAGCCAGGGATCTTGCTGTAGCCGTCCATGGCCACGCGCTGGTTGGTGTCCTCAATGGCGGGGTTGCCAAAGCGCTCCAGCACCACGTCTCGGTAAACGGCCAGATCAATGGGGCTGGGTTGCAGCACGGGGATGGTGTCTTGCGTCACGTAGTCAAACGCCAGCTGGTGGATGGCGGCGTCGTGCGTGCCTTCGTGGATGAAGCGGTAGCCCACCAAGGTGCCCGCCCAGGCAATGCAGCTGTGCGTGGCGTTGAGCAGGCGGATCTTGGCCTCTTCGTATGGCGCGACAGATTCGACCAGCTCCACGCCCACTCGCTCCCATGCGGGGCGGCCATTGGCAAAGCGGTCTTCAATGACCCACTGGATAAAGCTCTCGCCCATCAGCGCCGCAGGGTCGGTGCGGCCGGTGGCGGCCTGCACGCGCTGCACCACCTCGGCCGTGGGGCGGGGGGTGATGCGGTCCACCATGGCGTTGGGGCTGGTGGTGTGGGCTTCGATCCAGGCGACCAGATCGGCATCGCCCAGCGCCTGCACAAACTGCAGCAGGCCGCTGCGCGAGCGGTCGCCGTTGTGGCGCAGGTTGTCGCAGTTCAGCAGCGTCACGGCCCCTGCCCCGGCCTGCCTGCGCGCGCGCAGCAAGGTGGTGAGGGCGCCGTAGATGGTGCTTCCCGCGCGGCTTTCGCGCAGGGCTTGCAGGTCGGCCTGCAGATCGGGTGCGCTGGCCCAGTCGAGCTGGTGGCGGCTGTCGAGGTAGTAGCCCGCCTCGGTCACAGTGAAGGAAATGATGCGCGTACCGGGCTGCGCGGCAATGGCAATGAGCCCCGCCAGATCGGGCGTGTAGGGCACCACGGTGCGGATGGATTCCACGCGGGTGTAGCTGCGCTCGCCCTGGGCAGTCACCGTCTCCAGTGTGTAGGCGCCGCCCTGGGCTTGCAGGGCGGCAATGGTGTCTTGCATGTCAGGGCGCAGGTTGCCACCGGCCAGCACCCAGCGGGTGTCGCCCAGCTGGTGCAACTGGTGCAGGTACAGCGCCTGGTGCGCGCGGTGGAAGGAGCCCAGCCCGAGGTGCAGGATGGTGAGCGTGTCTTGTGCGGTGGTCATGGAATGCGTCTCAAAAATCAAATCGACGAGAAATCAGCGGGCCATCAATGCGCAATCAACGCGCGTTGGCATGGGCCGGGGCCAGCACCACGAGGCCCGCGTTGTCAAACCAGTGGGCCTGCTCGGTGGCGGCGTTGAGCGCGACCGCATCGCCCGGCAGCAGCAGCGTGCGCTCGTTCAGGCGGGCCACCAGCTGCGCCCCTTCGGCGGTGCGCACATACAGAAGCGTTTCGGCCCCCAGGGCTTCCACCAGCTCCACCTGGCCGTTGATGGCGCCCTGCCCTTTGGGCTGCACCGTCACGGCCTCGGGCCGCAGGCCGATGGAGCCCCCCGCAGCCTTGGCTGGCGCGAGTTGCTGCACCGCTACCGGCAGCTGCGCCAGGGGCACCACGTTCATCTGCGGGGTGCCGATGAATTGCGCCACAAACTGGTTGGCGGGGCGGTCGTACAGTTCCAGCGGCGTGCCCACTTGTTCAATTTGGCCGTCGCGCAGCACCACCACTTTGTCGGCCAGCGTCATGGCTTCGACCTGGTCGTGCGTGACGTAGATGGTGGTGGCGCCCAGGTCGCGGTGCAGCTTGGCGATCTCCACACGGGTCTGGCCGCGCAGGGCGGCGTCGAGGTTGGACAAGGGCTCGTCAAACAAAAACACCTTGGGTGCGCGCACGATGGCGCGGCCAATGGCCACGCGCTGGCGCTGGCCGCCCGACAGCTCTTTGGGCGTGCGCTGCAGGTACTGCGTGAGGTTGAGAATGCGCGCGGCGTTCTGCACCTTCTCGTCAATGACCTGCTTGTCCACCTTGGCGAGCTTGAGCGCGAAGCTCATGTTCTCGTACACGCTCATGTGCGGGTACAGCGCGTAGCTCTGGAACACCATGGCCAGGTCGCGCTTGCTCGATGGCTGGTCGGTGATGTCGCGGCCGTCGAGCATGAGCGTGCCACCGTCGATGGCTTCGAGCCCCGCGATCAGCCGCAACAGCGTGGACTTGCCGCAGCCCGAAGGGCCGACGAAGACGATGAACTCGCCCTGGTTGATGGTGAGGTCGATGCCCTTGATGGCACGGTGTTCGCCAAAGAATTTTTCGATGCCGCGCAGTTGAAGGTAGGCCACTCTAGTGCTCCGAATAACAGGTTGATTCCGATCCGCCAGCAGCGGTGGTTTGAACAGGGGCGCAAGGCGCGGTAGCCGCGCAACCGGCTTTGCCGGGCCGCTGGCTGCGCCCCCTGCAGGGGGAGGCGCCGAAGGCGCTTCGGGGGGGAGTCATTTCACGGCGCCGAAGGTCAGGCCCTGCACAAGCTGCTTCTGGCTGAACCAGCCAAACACCACGATGGGCGCAATCGCCATGAGCGACGCGGCAGACAACTTGGCCCAGAACAGGCCTTCGGGGCTGGAGTACGAGGCGATGAGCGTGGCCAGCGTGCCTGCCTTGGCGGCGCTGAGGTTCAGGCTCCAGAAGGCTTCGTTCCACGACAGCACCAGGCACAACAGGCCGGTGGATGCGAGGCCGCCCATGCCCAGCGGCAGCAGCACCAGCCGCACCTCTTGCCACAGCGTGGCGCCGTCCATGCGCGCGGCTTCCAGAATTTCGCGTGGGATGTCCTTGAAGTGCGAATACAGCATCCAGACCATGATGGGCAGGTTGGACAGTGCGAACACGATGATGAGCGCAAGCTGCGTATCGAGCAGGTGGCTCTTCTGCGCCAGCACGTAGATGGGCACCAGCGCGCCCACGGCGGGCATCATCTTGGTGGAGAGCATCCACATCAAAATGTCTTTGGTGTACTTGCCTTTGAAGAAGGCCATGGCATACGCAGCAGGTGCAGCGAGCATGAGCCCCAGCACGGTGGACAGCACGCTGGTGATGACAGAGTTCTTGGCGTATAGCAGGTAGTCGCTGCGCTCTTGCACTTCGTGGAAGTTTTCGAGCGTGGGCGTGAACAGGATTTGCGGGGGCACTGCAATGGCCTGCAGCTCGGTCTTGAAGGCGGTGAGGAACAGCCAGGCCAGCGGAAACACCAGCAGCAGGGCCACGGCCCATGCCACGGCAGTGCGCAGGGCCAAGAGGCCTAGAGGGAATTTGGAACGGCGTCGGGTAGTCATGGTGTGCGCCTTACTTGTCGAGGTTTTTACCGACCATGCGGATCAAAAACACCGCCGCGATGTTGGCCAGCACCACCGCAAACAGCGCCCCGGCCGAGGCCACGCCCGCATCAAAGTTGAGCAGTGCCTGCTTGAAGATGAGGAAGGTGACGTTGGTGCTCGCATCACCCGGGCCACCGCCTGTGGTGGTGTAGATCTCGGCAAAGATGCTGAGCAGAAAAATCAGCTCAATCATCACGACCACCGCCACCGAGCGGCCCAGGTGCGGCAGGTACAGATAGCGCAGCTGCTGCAGGTAGGTGGCGCCGTCCATGCGGGCGGCTTCGAGCTGCTCGTGGTTCATGCTTTGCAGCGCAGTCATGAAGATGAGCGTGGCAAACGGCAGCCATTGCCACGACACCATGACGATGACGGAGAACAGCGGAAAGTCGGTGAGCCAATCCACCGGCTGCGCGCCAAAGAACATCCACACCTGCGCCAGCACGCCGTAGATGGGGTTCATCATCATGTTCTTCCACATCAGAGCGTTCACGGTGGGCATGACGAAGAACGGCGAAATCAGCAACACCCGCACAATGCCGCGCCCCGGAAACGGGTCGTTGATGAGCAACGCTATCGCAATGCCCACCACCACCGTGATCAGGATGACACTGCCCAGCAGCCACACGGTGTTGAGCACCGCTGTGCCAAACGACGGGTCGGTGACGAAGTACTCGAAATTCTCCAGCCCCGCAAAGCCCGACTGGTCGGGCTGCATGAGGTTGTAGCGGATGAGCGAGAAGTAGATCGTCATCACCAGCGGCACGATCATCCACAGGAAGAGCGTGGCCATGGCTGGCGTGAGCAGCAGGCGGGGGAGCAGGCGGTTCATGGGAATCTCAGGAAAAGTCCAGCCGAAATGGGTATTCATCCAGCCGAAATAGGCATTCAGTCGACACGGCGAAGGCCGAGGTAGCGGTGGTGTTCCTCGCCCTACTTTCGTACGGCGAGGAACACCACCGACAGATCAGCCCACGCAGTCGCCAGATGAATGCTTACTTGTAATAACCGCCCTTTTTCATCTCGCGCTCGGCGGTCACCTGGCTGGCCTTGAGGGCCGCGTCCACCGTTGTCTTGCCTGCCAGGGCAGCGCTCATCTGCTGGCCTACGGCGATGCCAATGGCCTGGAACTCTGGGATGGCCGCAAACTGCACGCCCACATACGGGCTCTTGGGCAGGGTGGAATCGGTGGGGTTGGCCGAGTCGATGGCCGTCTTTTCAGCGGCGGCAAAACGGGCGGCTTTCTGGAACTCTGGCGACGCGTAGGTGCTCTTGCGCGTGCCGGTGGGCACGTTGGCCCAGCCATTGGTCTTGGCCACCAGCTGGATGTAGTCCTTGCTGGTCGACCAGGTGATGAACTTCTGCGCGGCATCGACCTTCTTGGAGCCTGCGGGGATGGCCAGATTCCACGACCACAGCCAGTTGGCGCCCTTGGGCGTGTTCATGGTGGGGGCCTGCGCAAAGGCCATGTGCTCGGCCACCTTGGACTGCTTGGGATCGCTCACGAACGAGGCCGCAATGGTCGCGTCGATCCACATGCCGCACTTGCCCGAGTTGGTGAGTGCCAGGATTTCATTGAAGCTGTTGGACGACGAGCCGGGGGGGCCGTAGTTCTTGAGCAGATCCACGTAGAAGGTGATCGCGTCCTTCCAGGGCTTGGATTCGAGCTGCGGCTTCCACTGCATGTCAAACCACTGGCCGCCAAACGTGTTGACCAGGGTTGTGATGAAGGCCATGTTGTCGCCCCAACCCGGTTTGCCGCGCAGGCAGATGCCATACACGCCGTTCTTGGGGTCGTGCATCTTGGCGGCCAGGTCCTTGATCTGCGGCCAGGTGGGGCGCTCGGGCACCTGCACGCCCGCCTTGTCGGCCAGGTCCTTGCGGTACATGAGCATGGAGCTTTCGGCATAGAACGGCGCGGCAAACAGCTTGCCGTCCACCGACAGGCCACTGCGCACGGCGGGCAGCAGGTCGTCTGCATCGTAGGCGGCGTCGGTCTTGAGCTCTTGCAGCCAGCCCTTCTTGCCCCAGATGGGCGCCTCGTACAGGCCTATGGTCATCACGTCGAACTGGCCGCCCTTGGTGGCGATGTCGGTCGTCACGCGCTGGCGCAACACGCCCTCTTCCAGCGTCACCCACTTGAGCTTGATGTCGGGGTTGGCCTGCTCGAAGTTCTTGCTGAGCTTTTGCATCTCGATCATGTGGCCGTTGTTCACGGTGGCGATCACCAGCTCGGTCTGCGCGTGGGCGGCGCCGCACAGCGAAGTCAAAGCCAGCGCAACGGCCAAGGCAAGGCGCCTGGGCGCAGCGGCGCGGGTGGCAGCACGGGGGGAATGTGGCATCGGAATGTCTCCTCGTTAGTTGGTATGGAATCTGCCGCTCAACACCGGCGCAAGGCATGCAGGCATTGACGGACTGAACGATACCGATGCTGCGATGCCAGATTGGTACTCCAGATGCCCCTTACAAATACTAATTTGCACTAAATACTCAGGATTTATACCTAGTTGCATCAACAGGGTATCTAACTCACCGCAAAAGAGGGATGGCGCCCCTGCAGGGCTCAGACAGCGGCCGCTCCGAGGAACTATCAAATTCATAGCATCTCACGCTTGCATACCAAGTACTAGAGGCTGATTTCATACAAATTCCAAGCGCAGCAGCTCCGTGGGGTGACGCCCCGCCCCCGTCCTCGGCCGCACCCCCTGCCCGATCAAAAATCCACGGTGGCAGACAGAGTCACCGTGCGAGGGCTGCCCACATACAGCCAGCTTCCGGACCCGCTGGACCAGTAGTTGCGGTTGAAAAGGTTGTCCACGCTCGCGCGCAGCACCAGCGGCCCGCCCCAGGCCTGGGTCTTGTAGCGGGCTCCGATGTCCCAGCGCGTCCAGCCCGGAATGCGCCGCAGGTTGGCGGCATCCACATGCTGCGGGCTGCTGGAGATCATGCGGGCCGACAGCGTCAGCCCCGCAATGGCGGCCACGTCGTGGTCGCTGCCCAGGTTGAGCTGCCAGCGCGACACGTTCGGCGCGGCGTTGCCGTTGTAGATACCGCCTTCGGTTTGGGTCAGCCGGGCATCGTTGAAGGTCATGCCGCCCAGCAGGCGCGTGCCGCGGGCCACCTCGCCGAAGACATTGAGCTCGACCCCGCGGTTGCGCTGCTCTGCACCGACCTGGTAAGTGAAAGTGCCATCGCCGTTGGACGCCACCAGCCCACTCGGCTTCTGGATGTGGAAGACGCTCGCCGTGGTGCTGAAGCGGCCAAAGTCGGCCTTCACGCCCACTTCCCGTTGTTTCGTCCTGACCGGCGGAAACACCTGTCCGGCATTGGTGGTGCCCAGTGGCGCTGAATCGCCCTGGACCAGCCCTTCGATGTAGTTGCCGTAGAGCGACAGGTGCGGCTGGAGCTTGAACACCGCCGCCAGCGCAGGCGTCACCGCATGCTCGTCGTACGCGGTGCTGCCGGCCCCGGTGGTGGGGTCGTACTTGACGACCTTCACGCCCTGGTACCGGGCCCCGAGCGTGACGGCCAGGCGCTCTTGCCACAGCGAGACCGTGTCGGACAAAGCCACGGATGGCAGCTGCAAGGAATCGGTTTTGGGTGGACGCGATGAAAACCCATCGATGGACGGACGCGCGGTGGCTGCGGGGGCGTACATGTTGGTTGCGAAGCTGTCGAAGCCGTAGTACTGCGCCGTGAAGCCGCTGTCTTTCTTCAGGTACGAGGCATGGAGGTTGATGCGGTGCGTGGCTTCGCCGGTACGCACCGTGCCTTGCAGGCCACCTTGCACGGTGCGGTAGTTCGTCCAGTTGGGCCAGAAGTACGTAGTGGCCTGTGCATCGCCCTGCACGCTGGTCACGAACACGTCGGTGGCGAGGTAGCGGGACCGCGTTTGGCTGCCACCTGCCGCCACAGAAAGCGTCCAGTCCGGGGTCAGGCAGTACTCGGCTTTGGCCAGGAGGTAATTGCTCTGCGACCTGGCGAATTCCCAGTCCTGCGCGATGCGATGGCTGGCCTGGGGCGGCCTGGGGATGGCAATGCCGTCGTCGATGCCAAAGCCCGCGGCGCCTTGCGGCGCTTCGTTGTTCATCGTCTGGTGGCCGGCATCTACTGAGGCCCTCAGCTGGCTGCCCCGGTAGTCCACAGCGAGCGCTGCCGCGCCCAACTTGACGGACTGGCCCTGGGTAGCGGTCTTTCCGTCGCGGTAGATGCCGTTGAAGCGCACCCCCCATTGGTGCTCGTCGCCATACCGGTGGCCTACATCCAGATGGCCGCCTAGATTGCCTTTGGAGAGGTAGGTGGTGGTCAGGCGGGTCAGCGGCACATCGCCCGCCCGCTTGGGCACCAGGTTGATCGCACCGCCCACTGCGCCGCCCGCCCCGGGCGCCATGCCGTTGAGCAGCGCGTTGGGGCCCTTGAGCACCTCCACACGCTCGGCCGCTTCGACCGCCACGGCACGGTTGGTGGCGATGCCGCCGATGCCGTCGAACAGCACCGAGTCCTGCACCGAGAAGCCGCGGATCAGAAAGATGTCACCCCCCGCAGCGGCGTTCGTCAGGCTGTAGGACACCGTGCGAACAGACGGATCGTTGGCCAGCACGTCGGCCACCGTGATCGCCTGCTGGTCCTGCATGAGTTCGGCCGTGTAGCTCGTGATGTGGAACGGCGTGTCCATCAGCCGCTGATTGCCCAGCAGGCCAGCCCGGCTGCCCGTGGCGACCTGGCCGCCGGCATACACAGGCGGCAGGTCACCGGGCTGCGCTTCAGCACTGGCGGTCACGGTGACTGCACCCAGGGTCGCGGCGTCGCTGAGCCGGGGCACCTGCTGCGCCGCAGGCGGCTGTGCCTCGCGCAGCGTGAAGGTGCCGCCCGTGGTCTCTCGCAGCTCCAGCCCCGAGCCCGCCAGCGCACGGCGCAACGCCTCAGCGGCGCCGAAGCGGCCTCGCACCGGCGCAGCGCTGCGACCAGCCACCAGCTGCGCATCGGCAGTGAGTGCCAGACCGGCCTCACGTGCAATGCGGTTCAGGGCGGCACTCAGCGGGCCTGCAGGCAGGTCGTAGTCGCGCACCGCAGCAGCGCTGACCGGGGCCGTAGGGGCCTGTGCCACGGCTGGCTGCGCGGCTACCGCAGAGGCCGCCAGCACGAGCAGCAGCGCCGCCGCGCATGGGTTGAGGGGAAAAGGAAGAAAGGCAGAGGGCATGGGTCAGGCTCCGTAACGGTCGTATCAGAAAAGGGAAAACAACAACCGCACGGATGCACGGTCTCTGTCTGGTTGCCGAACGAGCGCTGCAAAGTGAGAGGGGCGCGCGAAAAAAAACTTTGGGCAGATGTGAAAACGTGCCGGGCGGGGCGCTGGCAGCGCCTGGAGCGGGTCTAGCTACGCAATGCACGCGCAGCAAACGCCAAAACGCTCCATTATTGATAGCTGCCAGCGCTTATCCATCAAGCGTTACAGCGTCTTTTCATTCAAATCTTGGGGCTCAACGCGCAGAACGTGGTTCCAACGTGACCCACCAGCGTGTGGCCGAGACCACATCCACCGGCACCGCAGCGGTCAGCGCCAGCAGGGCCTGGTCGGTGTCGGCCAGCGGCAGCGTGCCCGTCACGCGCAGGCTGGCCACCTGGGGGGCGACGCCGAGGTGCCCGGCGCGGTAGCGCGCCAGCGTGGCCACCACATCGCCCAGGGGCTGGTTGTCCACGACGAGCATGCCGTCTTTCCAGGCGTCTGCGTCGGGCGCAGTGGCCAAAGGTTCCACCCGCCCACCCACCAGCCGCGCACCCCGCCCTGCCGGGACGATGCGCTCGGCGGCGCACGGCGCGGACGCCGCCACGCCACAACTTGACGGGCGGGCCGCGACGGCCGACTGAGAGACGCTGACTTCGGTGCCAGCCTGGGCAGCACCGCTCACCTGCGGCCAGCGGCGCACGGTGAAGCGCGTGCCCAGCGCACGCAGACTGCCCTCTTCGAACAGCACGACGAAGGGGCGCTGTTCGGCCGGGTCGGCATGGCTGGTTTCCACGGCCACCTCACCCGCACGCACGCGGATGGCACGCTGATTTGCGCTGAACGCCACATCCACGGCGCTGCGGGTGTTCAGGTGCAGCACGGTCTGGTCGGGCAGCACAATGGTGCGGCGCTCGCCGGTGGCGGTGCGGTGGTCGGCCAGCAACTGGCCCACGGGCTGGAAGCGGTCGAGCACCACCAGGCCGCACGCCACGGCCAGCACGAGCCCCAGCACCGCACCTGCCACGCGCACCGGGCGCTGGCGGCGCAGCAGCGCAGCGCGGGTGGCGGGGCCCATGGCGGCATCCTCGGCGCGGGAAAGCTGTGCGTCGATCTCACCCAACTGGCGCCAAGCGCGGGCGTGGTCGGGGTGTGCGGCAAGCCAGTCGGCCAGCGCTTGGCTGCCCGGCGGCTTGGCTCGGCCGTCACCCGTGGGCGCCATCCGCAGTTGCCAGTCGATGGCGGCATCCAGCACCGCTGGCGGTACAGGGCGGCTATCCGCCGCAGCGCCAGTGGGTCCGATGCAGGGCCGGGCGGCGCTCATGCTGCGCTGCCAAACCGCAGGTGGTAGGCGTGGCGCAGGGCGCTGGCCAGGTATTGGCGCACGCGCGGCACCGAGACGTGCAGGCGCTCGGCAATCTCTGCATGGGTCAGGCCGTCCAGCCGACTCATGAGCCAGGCTGCACGGGTCTTGGGCGTCAGCCGCTGCAACAGCGCATCGAGCGCCTGTAGCATCTGCAAGGCGGCCATGCGCTCTTCGGGAGAAGGTTGCTGCGGCTCGGGTTGCTGCGCCAGGTCTGCGAGGTAGGCGCGCTCCAGCTCGCCACGGCGCCAGAAATCCACCAACAAGCCCCGCGCCACGGTGGTCAGGTAGGCGCGGGGCTCGCGCAGCGCCTCCGGAGCCATCGGGGCCGGGCGCGCCAGCAGGCGCACGAAGGTGTCTTGCGCCAGATCGGCAGCGTCGTCAACACAACCCAGCCGCCTGCGCAGCCAAGACTGCAGCCACCCATGGTGGTCGCTGTAGAGCGTATGCAGTGGGTGGGCGGCGGGCATGGGATGGGTATTTTTTGCGAATGATTCTTGATTATAAAAAATACATCCGCACCGTCATCCGCCCTGCCGAGAGGCGCAAGCTCAGCGCTGAGCGTTTTCCATCACTGTGGCCACATCGGCAGGTACCGTCTTGGGCGCGCACTGGTCCCTGCACATCCCACTCCTCGCCGTCCGTCAACAGCTACACGCACAGGGCATCTGTGGTGGCATCGCACTTCTCATCGCACTTCTACTTCTGAATGGGCTTTGGGCAAGAAGGCCCGCAAGCTTGGTCTGACAGCTGGCACGCCTAAAATTGCCTTTTTCGCCTTCCCACCGCCATGACAGCAGAACACGCCCGCCCCATCCGCTCGCAATATGAAGACTTGATGCGCCATGTGTTCACCCAAGGGGTGGAAAAGGCCGACCGCACTGGTACCGGCACCAAGAGCGTCTTCGGCCACCAGATGCGGTTTGACCTGAAGGAAGGCTTTCCGCTGGTCACGACCAAGAAAGTGCACCTGCGCTCCATCATCCAGGAGCTGCTGTGGTTCCTCACGGGGTCGAGCAACAACAACTGGCTCAAGGAGCGCGGCGTCACCATCTGGGACGAATGGGCGCGCGAGGACGGTGACCTGGGTCCCGTGTATGGCGTGCAGTGGCGCAGCTGGCCCGCGCCCACCCCGGACAATCCCCGCGGGCACATCGACCAGATCAGCGAAGTCATCAAAACGCTCAAGACCAACCCTGACTCACGCCGCATCATCGTGAGCGCCTGGAACGTGGCCGATCTGGACAAGATGGCGCTGATGCCCTGCCACGCGTTCTTCCAGTTCTACGTGGCCCCGGCGCAAGAGCCCGGCGGGCGCGGCACCCTGAGCTGCCAGCTCTACCAGCGCAGTGCCGACATCTTTTTGGGCGTGCCCTTCAACATTGCCAGCTATGCGCTGCTGACCCACATGGTGGCGCAGCAGTGCGACCTGGATGTGGGCGACTTCATCTGGACGGGTGGGGACTGCCACATTTACAGCAACCACTACGAGCAGGTCACCACGCAACTGGCGCGCGCACCCTACGCCTACCCCACGCTGCATATCAAGCGCAAGCCCGCCAGCATCTTCGAATACGCCTACGAAGATTTTGAGGTGCTGGACTACCAATGCCACCCCGCCATCAAGGCGCCTGTGGCGGTGTGACACCAGCCCCCCGTTCGCTTTGCGCTGCAGCGGTTCCTCGCGCAGCGCAGCCCTGATTGCCGTTGCGGCATCCACCCAACCACTATCACAAAGAGCACCCACCATGTCTTCCGGCGGATTCCACGTACACGGCCCCCACGACCATGCCATCGAGCACGCCACCCAAGGCCATGGGGACGACCACGCCCCCAGCCACGGCGAGCCAGGGCACGGCGGCAGCAGCACCAACAAGATCGCCATGTTCACAGCCATCGTGGCCACGGTGGGCGCCATCTTTGCCTACATGGGCGGCGCCACCCAGGCCAACGCGGGCTTGATGAAAAACGATGCCGCGATCAAGAAAACCGAGGCCTCCAACCAGTGGAATTACTTCCAGTCCAAAAGCACCAAGCAGTCCCTGGCCGAGCTGGCCCGCGACCTGACGCCGGGCGAGCAGGAGAAGGCCAAGTACCAAGCCAAGATTGACCGCTACGAGACCGAGAAGAACGAGATCAAGAAAGTGGCCGAGGGCCTGGAGGCCGATGCCCGCGCGTTTGACCATCAAAGCGATGCCCAAATGCACCAGCACCACCGCTGGGCCCAGGCCACCACGGCACTGCAGGTGGCCATTGCGCTGGCCGCCATTGCTTTGCTGACCCGCAAGAAGTGGCTGGAATGGGGGATGTATGGCGTGGCGACCATTGGGCTAGGCGTGGGCGTGCTCGCCATGCTGCACATCTGAAACAACGGCCTGCCAGAGCCCCATCCACCATGCCGCCACTGCACCTCATCTACGCCCGCGCTGCCAATGGCGTGATCGGCAAAGACAACGCCATGCCCTGGCACCTGCCCGAAGACATGGCGCACTTCAAGCAGCTCACGCAGGGTTGCGCGGTCATCATGGGGCGCAAGACGTGGGACTCGCTGCCCCCGCGCTTTCGTCCCCTGCCGGGGCGCACCAACATCGTGGTCACCCGCCAAGGCGACTGGCAGGCCGAAGGCGCGCTGCGCGCAGACAGCCTGGAGCAAGCCCTGCAGCTTGCCCAGGCCGCCAGCACCGAGCCCAGCCGCCCGGTGTGGGTCATAGGCGGCGCCCAGATCTACGCCCAGGCCCTGCCGCTGGCCAGCCGCGTCGAGGTGACCGAGATTGCGCAAGACTTTGACGGCGATGCCTACGCCCCCACGCTGGACGCGCAATGGGCAGAGGCCACGCGCACTGAGCACGTCAGCACCAACGGCCTGCCGTTTCACTTCGTGAGCTATGTGCGGGGTTGAAGGGCACGCCCCTTACCCCCAGCAAAACTCCTGATTTCATAGCTGCTAGCGCTTATTCATCAAGCGCTAGAAGACTTTGTCATCCAAACCACAGGCCCACCTGCCTTGCCTGTTTTTCATTGGCTTGACGTAACACGCGTGTTACAACGACGACTTTCTTCAGAGGAAAAGCGTCCATGGCCCATCGGAAAAGTCTCAACCGCACGGCAAAGCAACGCCGCATCGCGCACTTCTTGTCGCAGCCCCTGCAAGCGGCGGCCCCTGGCCAAAGCGCCACGCTGACGGCGGCACAAAAGGCCGACCTGGAAGCCCGCACCGTCGGGCGCGTGGTCTTCCCGTGGGACCCTGACTACGACCAGGACCGGCAGGAGACCAACCCCGCTTTCCAGGATTACCCCCTGGCCATCATCTACTGTGCCTGCGACGCCGACGTGCTGGCCAGCCTCGCGTTTACGCAGGTGCTGGGGGTGGCAGTTTCAGTCCGCTCGGGCGGGCACAGCACGGCGGGCTATTCCGTCAACACCGGCGGCATCGTGATTGACCTGAGCGAGATGAAGGGCGTGGTGCTGGACGAAGACCGGGCCCTGGTGCATGTGCTGCCCGGCACGCCGTTTGAGGTGTTCAACGGCGCACTCAATGGCACGGGCTGGCATGTGCCCACGGGGGCCTGCGGCAGCGTGTGCGTGGCCGGGTTTGTGCAAGGCGGGGGCTATGGCTACACCTCGCGGACCTATGGCATCCAAAGCGACAAGGCGGCGGCGTTTCGCGTGGCACTGGCCAGTGGCAAGATAGTCACCGCCAAGGCCGAAGGCGAACATGCCGACCTGTTCTGGGCTTTGCGGGGCGGCACGGGTGGCAACTTTGGCGTGGTGCTGCAGGTCAGCTACCACATGGTGCGTCTGCCGTCGGTGTGGGGCTGGTCCATCACCTGGCAGGCCGAGCAGGCCGCGCAGGTGCTGGAGCTGCTGCAAAAGGACTACACCCGCCGGGGAGCCCCAGAACAGCTGGGCTACATGATGAACCTGGGCTACTACAACGGGCAGGTGGTGTACATGGTGCAGGGCATGTACTGCGGCCCGCGGGACGAGGGCTATGCAGCCATCGAGCCGCTGCTGCAAATCCCCGGTGCGCAGCTGGTGGTGGACAAAGTGGGCACGTACCCAGAGCTGAACGAGTACTTTGAAGACCACCCCTACCCGCTGCCGCAAGACCTGCCCGACGGCATTTGCGAGACCAAGGCCAGCGGGTATATCGACAAGCCCATTCCCCAGGCGGTGTGGCAGCAGGTCATCGATCAGTTCCACAAGGCCGTCAACCCCTGGAGCATGGTCTACACCGAACCCTACGGCGGCGCCATTGCCCGCTACCCAGTGAAGGACAGCGCCTTCGTGCACCGCCATGTGGACATGGACATCGTGATCGATGGCTGCTGGCGCAATGAGGAAGAGCGCGTGACGGTGCAAGCCTGGATCGACGGGCTGTACGACCTGCTGCGCCCCTACATGAACGGGCATGTGTACCAGAACTACCCCAACCGGGCTTTGCAGGACTTTGCCCAGGCCTATTGGGGCGATGAAGCGTACCTGCGGCTGCGCGAAATCAAGACCAAGTACGATCCGACGAACTTCTTCTGCTACCAGCAGAGCATTGCGCCTTTGTGAGCGGAGCGGCGCCGATGGGCGCCGCGCCTTACTGGCCTGCCTGCGCGGCCCATTACACAGGGGCTGGGACGGCGTAATGCACGCAGCCCTTGCCACCCCGCTTGGCTTCGTACATGGCGTGGTCAGCGCGGGTCAGCAACTCATCCACCATGGCGGGCAGCGGTGGGTGGGCGGCCACCCCAATGCTCACACCCAACGTCACCCGCACGCCATCATTGTCAGGCAGCGCAAAGGGCGTGGCAAAGGCCTGCATCAGGCGGTCAATGAACTGCTGGAGGTCACGCGGATTGGGGTTGCCACGCATCAGAACAGTGAACTCGTCGCCCCCGAGCCGGGCCAGCGTGTCGCCCGCACGCACCACGTGGGCCAGACGCTGGGCCACCAGGCGCAGCACGGTGTCACCCATATGGTGGCCATACAGGTCGTTGACCTCCTTGAAGCCGTCCAGGTCCATGAACAGAATGACAACGCCATCATATGTATCCGCGCCCTCTTCCAATTGACTGACGGCGTCTTGCGCTTTGACCATGAATGCCCCCCGGTTCAGCAGGCCCGTCAAGGAGTCATGCTGAGCCAAGTGCAGCAGCCGATCAGCTGCAGCGACACGCTCGGTGATGTCTTCAATCTGGCACATGATGGAGACGGTCTCCCCACGCAGATTGATGAGCGCCGAGTTGAACCACATGCAGTGCTGAACACTGCCATCTGGCCGGATGAAAGAGGCCTCGACCCGGTTTTGGCGCTCGGTCCCTGATAGCAAGCGGTGGAGCCCCTTGCGCAGCGCACCGACCCGGACGTCCTCGCCCACCAAGCCCAAGAGAGATTCGCCTTGGTGCGAGGCGTGGTGCCAGCCAAACCACTCGGTGGCGCGGCTGGAGCAATGCACCAAGCCCAGCTGGGCATCCAACTCCACCACGGCCAGCGGGCTGTTTTCCATGTGTGAAAAAAGCTTTTGGTTGGCCGAACGCAAGGCCTCGGTGGTGACCTTGAGTTCGTGCACTTCCAGCGCGGAATTGACCAGACCACCGACCTGCCCCTCCTCGTCCAGCCAGGGATGCAGGCTGATGGAGAACCAAACCTCTTGCCCTTCGGCGTTGCAAATCTGCCGCTGATAGGTGACTTCATGGCCTGCCAAGGCACGGTCGATATGGGGGCGAAACTGCGCGCGGGCGGCATCGCTGTACAGCGAGGTCAGGGTGCGGCCCAGCAGTTCTTTAGGCCGGGCGTTGAACCAGTTGGCATAGGCCTCATTGGCATACAGAATGCTCAGGTCATTGTCGACCACGCAGATCGTCGCACCCGTATGGCGCGTGACGATCTCCAGCAAATGGGGTGCCGGCAATGACTCACCAAGGGCTGTAGAGCAGGACAAACGATCGTTCATAGAAAGCAGGTCGACACCAATTGGCTCCGATGTGAACGGGGTCCAAGCCTATCTGGGACCCTCATCCCAACGCCATGCGCTAAGCCACTGAAAACCACCAAGGGCTGAAGCCACCACGTAGCAACACTAGGATAACCCAGGCCACCCAAAACAACACCCCGAATTGCAGGGCAATCTGTCATCTGTCACCCCCAAAGTGGAGTGGCGACCACAATGCGGCTTCGCTCAGTGCCCGAATGCGCCACCAGGGCACCCAAACGGGTTCTAATGCGCCCCATCTTTGGCCCCTCATCACGCAAAACCCCCATGAAGCTTGCCACCTGGAACGTCAACTCCCTCTCGGTTCGCCTGCCCCAAGTGCTGGCCTGGCTGGCCGCCAACCCGGTCGATGCACTGTGCCTGCAAGAGCTGAAGCTGACCGACGACAAATTCCCCCACGCCGCGTTGCAAGAGGCGGGCTACCACGCTGTCGCCTTTGGGCAAAAAACGTACAACGGCGTGGCCATCCTCAGCCGCCAGCCGCTGCGCGATGTGGTGCGCAACATCCCGGGCTTTGCCGACGAGCAGTCTCGCGTCATTGCCGCCACGCTGGACACGCCCGACGGCCCCTTGCGATTGCTCAATGGCTATTTCGTGAATGGGCAGGAACCAGGTTCGGAAAAGTTTGCCTACAAAATGCGCTGGCTGCAGGCCCTGCACGACTGGATTGCCGCAGAAATGGCCACCCACCCACGCCTGGTGCTGGTGGGCGACTTCAACGTGGCCCCGGAAGACCGCGACTCTTACGACCCTGAGGGCCTGCGCGAGACGATTCACCACACCACCGAAGAGCGCAACCACTTCAAGGCGCTGCTGGCACTGGGCCTGACCGATGCGTTTCGCCTGTTTGAGCAGCCTGAAAAGAGCTTTTCTTGGTGGGACTACCGCATGCTGGGGTTCCAGAAAAACCGGGGACTGCGCATTGACCACATCCTGGTCAGTGAGGCCTTGCGCCCCACCGTGACAGCCTGCGTGGTGGACCGCGCGCCACGCAAAAACCCGCAGCCCAGCGACCACACCCCCGTGGTGGTGACGCTGGGCGAGTCACCCAGCGAATAACCGCCGCAAGGCCAACGCGCAGAAGCGCCAAGGGCAGCGAGCATGGTGCGCGCTGCCCTTGAAAACCCACATATCGCTATAAATTTAGTAGCTGCCAGCGCTTTACCAACAGGCGCCAGAGTGCCTTTTACCCCTCATCCGGCGCATCCAGTCCCAGCTCCTGGATCTTGCGGGTGATGGTGTTGCGGCCAATGCCCAAGCGTTGCGCAGCCTCCATGCGGCGGCCATGGGTGGCCGCCAAAGCCGTGCGAATGAGGCGCGACTCAAAGCGGCGGGTCAGCGCATCCCACACATCGGGCTGACCAGAGGCCAGCAGCTTCTGCGCATCAATCTCCAGCGAATGCTCCCAGCCAAGTACGGCAGCAGGCGCTTGAGACGCCAGGGCCGAAGGGGCGATGGAGGCCAGGCCCGCACCCGACGCGTCATACCGGTCCGCGCCAGCGCCCATGGGGACGGCAGCAGCCGGGGCCGCATGGGGCACCGCCGGGCTCACACCCGCGGGTTGCCAATCGGCAGGCACCGCCGCCGCAGGCGCAGCAACGGGGGCCAATGCCACAGGCACGGCCAGGGCAGGCTCGTGTGTTGCCACAGGTGCTGCGACTGGCGCGGCTGCGGCCACCGGCAACAGCGGGGCTTCAAGCACCTCAGGGGGCAGGTCTTGCAACGAAATCACCTGGGCGGGCGCCATCACCGTGAGCCAATGGCAGATGTTTTCCAATTGGCGTACGTTGCCAGGGAACGAGAACTGCTCCAGGCGGGCCAAGGCAGCATCGGCAATGCGTTTGGGCTCCACCCCCAGCTGCCGCGCGCTTTGCTGCAGAAAATGGCGGGTGAGCATGGGCACGTCGGCATGGCGCTCGCGCAGTGCGGGCAAGCGCAGGCGAATCACGTTCAGTCGGTGGAACAAGTCTTCGCGAAACCCGCCCTCTTTGACGCGCAGCTCCAGGTTCTGGTGGGTTGCAGCGATCACGCGCACATGCGACTTGACGGCGGCGTGTCCGCCAACGCGGTAAAACTGCCCATCCGACAGCACGCGCAGCAAGCGGGTCTGCAGGTCAAAAGGCATGTCGCCGATTTCGTCGAGAAACAGCGTGCCGCCTTCGGCCTGCTCGAAACGGCCGCGCCGCTGGGTTTGCGCGCCGGTGAAGGCACCCCGCTCGTGACCGAACAGCTCGGATTCCAACAAGTCCTTCGGAATGGCCGCCGTGTTGATGGCCACAAAGGGGCCGTCTGCCACGGGCGAATGCTTGTGCAGCGCACGCGCCACCAGCTCTTTGCCCGAGCCCGATTCGCCGGTGATGAGCACCGTGACCTGGCTCTGCGAGAGGCGGCCAATGGCGCGGAACACGTCCTGCATTGCGGGCGCCTGGCCCAGCATCTCAGGCGTCTCGGCCTGGCGCTCTTCCGTCACCTCTTCGCGCTGGCTTTCCTCCACGGCACGGCGGATCAGCTCGACCGCCTTAGGCAAGTCAAAGGGTTTGGGCAGGTATTCAAACGCACCGCGCTGGAAGGCCGAAACGGCGCTATCGAGGTCGGAGTACGCCGTCATGATGATGACGGGTAGCCCAGGCTGCAGTTCGCGCACTTTCTCCAGCAATTGCAGGCCCGAACCGCCCGGCATGCGGATGTCGCTGACCAGCACCTGCGGGCCTTGCCGCGCTGGATCGCCCGCTGTCACATCGGCCAGCGCATCCAGCACTTCGCGGGGGTGGGTGAAGCTGCGCGTGGGCAGGTTCTCGCGGGCCAGCGCTTTTTCCAGGACGAAGCGGATCGACGGGTCATCATCTACTAACCAGATCGGCTTCATGTGTTTCTACCTTCCCTGTGGTTGTGTGCCTCGGACCTCAGGGGAGTGGAATCAGGATTCGGAAGTCGGTGCGACCCGCCACGCTGTCGCACTCGATCAACCCATGGTGGCGCTGCACAAACGTCTGTGCCAGCGTCAAACCCAAGCCCGACCCGCCATCGCGCCCCGACACCAGAGGGTAAAAAATCCGCTCTTTGATGGCATCGGGCACCCCCGGTCCGTTGTCGATGACATGCAATTCCAATGCCAGGCGATAACGCTGCCGGCCAAAGGTGACCTGCCGGGCCACGCGGGTGCGCAGGGTGATGACAGCATCGCCTTGCGCAATGCGCTCGGTCAAGGCCTGGGCGGCGTTCTGTACCACGTTGAGCAGGGCCTGAATCAGCTGGGCCCGGTCACCCCGGAACTCAGGGATGGAGGTGTCGTAGTCGCGTGCAACTTTAAGGCCCTGCGGGTATTCCACCAGCACCAGCGAGCGCACACGCTCACACACCTCGTGGATGTTCACATCACCCACCAAGTGGGGGTGGCGGTGGGGCGCCAGCAGACGATCTACCAGGCTTTGCAGCCGGTCGGCTTCGTGGATGATGACCTGTGTGTACTCCTTGAGTTCACGGCTTTCCAGGTCCATCTCCAGCAACTGGGCCGCGCCGCGAATGCCCCCCAAGGGGTTCTTGATCTCGTGCGCCAGGTTGCGGATCAACTCCTTGTTTGCCAAGGCCTGCTCTCGCAATCGCTCTTCGCGGTCCTGCCGGGCTTGCTGCTCCAGCGGCCACAGCTCCACCAGCATTTCGCCCAGGCGCTCTGAAGCCGCTACGTTCACGTGCACAGGCACCGGGTCCTGGGTCAGGCGTCGCAAGCTGGCTTCAAAGCGCAGCGCGGCAAAGTCCTGCACCTTGGCGCCCGACAGGGCCGTTTGCAGCAAGGCGGGATCGGTGAAGAAGGCAGAAAAATCGGCCCCCTCCAGGGTGCGGCGCGACAGCCCCAGCGTGTTTTCCAGTGCCGCATTGGCAAACTGCACCGAGCCATCGGTGCGCAACACGGCGATCAGGGTGGACAGCAGGTCCAGCGAATGAAAACGGCTGAGGCCCTGAGTGGCATCAGCCGTGTGGTTTGTTGTCACAGTGAAGTTATCAGTTGGCGGGTAAACGGCTCAGTTCGCGTTTGATGCCTGCGACATCGCTCTCGCTGCGGGCGACTGCGGCCTTGAGCTCGGCAGTGCGCTCCATGTAGCGCTGTGGGTTGCGCAAATCCAGCGCATTGCGCTCTGGCGCGCCGCCGTTGTATTCCTTGACCAGTTCCGCCTGCCGGGCCTCGGCCTTGCGCAACTCGGACTCCAGGATCGCGCGCGCATCAGAATCGCGCGCACGCTGGTCGTTGTTGCTGACACGCGGCGCCCCTGCAGGCGATGACGATGAGGCGGAAGAAGAAGCAGATGAGCCACCAGACGAGGCCCCACCGCCACCCGAAGGCCGCGAACCCTGGATGACGGTGACATTGCCCCCCTCAACGAGTTTGCAGCCACGCTCCTTGGCTTGGGTGGCATTGTTGGTGTATTCGTTGCCGCAGCGGTAGATGCGGTCTTGCGCCAGGGCGGCGACTGGCAGCGCCGCCAAGATCCACAGGGTGAGTAGCGTTTTGTTCATAGATTTTCCTCGCACAGTGCATGCAGGGTTGCCGTGGAGTATCTCCCAATCACTCCGCATCGCCAATGTAGCGAGGGGCACGGCTGGCAGGGATTTGTGTAAGGATGCAACGCTTTACACGACTGCCTCACCGAGGTGGATAAACCGCGCTCGCCAATGTTCCATAAAAAAAGGCGGCCGAAGCCGCCTTTTTGGCAAGTGACAGCCGCGTTGCGGGCTATCAGAGCGAGTAGTACATGTCGTACTCGACAGGGTGCACGGCCATGCGGAAGCGGGTCACTTCGTTCATCTTCAGATCGATATAGGCGTCGATCATGCTGTCGGTGAACACGCCACCCTTGGTCAGGAATGCACGGTCCTTGTCCAGGTGCTCCAGCGCCTGGTCCAGGCTGTGGCACACGGTAGGCACCAGCTTGTCTTCTTCTGGGGGCAGATGGTACAGGTCCTTCGTAGCGGCTTCGCCAGGATGGATCTTGTTTTCCACACCGTCCAGACCCGCCATCAGCAAGGCAGCGAAGCCCAGGTAGGGGTTCATCAGTGGATCGGGGAAGCGGGCTTCCACACGACGGCCCTTGGGGTTAGCAACGTAAGGGATGCGGATCGAGGCAGAACGGTTCTTGGCCGAGTAAGCCAGCTTCACCGGGGCTTCGAAGTGAGGCACCAAGCGCTTGTAGCTGTTGGTACCAGGGTTGGTGATGGCGTTCAGGGCACGGGCGTGCTTGATGATGCCGCCGATGTAGTACAGCGCGTAGTCCGACAGGCCTGCATAGCCGTCGCCAGCAAACAGGTTCTTGCCATCCTTCCAGACGGACTGGTGCACGTGCATGCCGGAGCCGTTGTCACCGTGGTAAGGCTTGGGCATGAACGTAGCGGTCTTGCCGTAGGCGTTGGCCACGTTGTGGATCACGTACTTTTGCAGGATGGTCCAGTCGGCGCGCTCAACCAGCGTGCTGAAACGGGTGCCGATTTCGTTCTGGCCAGCGCCCGCCACTTCGTGGTGGAACACTTCGACCGGGATGCCCAGGGACTCGAGGATCAAGGACATTTCAGCGCGCATGTCTTGCGTGCTGTCAACTGGAGGCACGGGGAAGTAGCCGCCCTTGACGGTGGGACGGTGGCCGCGGTTGCCACCTTCGAGCTTGGCGCCAGTGTTCCAGGGGGCTTCGTATTCGTCGATTTCGTAGAAAGTGTTGTTGGGCTCAGTGCTCCAGCGAACGCCGTCGAAGATGAAGAATTCTGGCTCAGGACCGAAGTAGGCTGTGTCGCCCAGGCCGGATGCCTTCAGGTAGGCTTCAGCGCGCTTAGCGATGGAGCGTGGATCGCGGTCATAGGCCTTGCCATCGCTGGGCTCGATCACGTCGCAAGTCAGGATCAGCGTGGTTTCTTCGAAGAAGGGATCGATGTTGGCCGTGCTGGGATCAGGGATCAGCTGCATGTCGGAGGCTTCAATGCCCTTCCAGCCAGCGATCGAAGAGCCGTCAAAGGCATGGCCCGAAATGAACTTGTCTTCGTCGAAGTGAGAGACAGGCACCGTGGTGTGCTGCTGCTTGCCACGGGTATCAGTGAAACGGAAGTCAACGAACTTGACTTCGTTTTCCTTCACCATCTTCATCACATCTGCAACGGTCTTGGCCATCAGGTTCTCCTGGGTAAAGCGCTTGTTGAAAAAATTTAACGAAATTAAGCAGGTTGCGTGCCAACTGGCCACACCCACTGCACTACCGTGGCGCAAAGCCTTCGCATTTGAAGTGCCGAGGACAAAGCAATGCACCAAAAGTAATCAAATGTCACAAAAAACCAAGCTACTCATAAAGATCGCACCAATTCGGGGCCCAAATTTGCACCAATTGAGTGCAACCCCTGCAGCAAACTGCTCCAACCGGCGGGCACCAGGTCTTTGGGCCCCTTCACCCCGAGCTCAATGTGGCGCCCATATTGGGGGTGGTCCACACTGGGCAGGCTGAAAACACGCAGCCCATGGTGGCTTTGCTCAATCTGCTCCATGAGCGGCGTCAAGGACGATTCCATGGCGCCAAACACGATCACCGAGCGCTCGACTTGGGGGGCTGAGTGAAAGTGGTCCTGGTAGTAGCGGTCCAACACCCACTCCATCATGGGCCACGCCATGACGGGAAAGCCGGGTACGAAATGTACCCTGCCACCACCCTCGCCCAGACAACTGAAACCCGGAATTTTGTTGTACGGGTTAGGAATGATTTCTGCCCCTTGAGGGAAGACGCCCATGTTCAATCGATGCAGATTGTCTGCGCGCTCAGGCTCATACGCAACGCCTTGCTCCCGCGCCACATCCTGCATTCGCTCGCGGATCAGCGCCGCGGCACCTTCGTGCAGCGCCAGCTCACGTCCCAACGCAGCCCCAGCGCATTGCCGGGTGTGATCGTCAGGCGTTGCGCCAATCCCACCGCAGGAGAAGATCATGTCACCTGAAGCAAAGGCTCGCTGCAACGTGGCCGTGAGACGGGCGGGGTTGTCCCCCACGTAGTCAGCGTAGGACAGAGACAGGCCCCGGGCTGCAAGCAGCTCTATGACCTTGGGCATGTGCTTGTCCGCACGCTTGCCGGACAGGATTTCATCGCCAACGATGATCAAACCAAAGTGAGGGGTCATGACGCAGCTCTATGTTGCTCTGTGAGGGTTGTTGGCATCAGGCGCCAAGGGGGAATCAGACGCCAAGACATCCAGGGCCAAGGGACTCCCCTCGACAGGCAGGGCCTGCAGTTCACGCTCCGCTCGTAAACGCTCCAGCGCATGAAGGCAAAAATGGGCAAACCAGAGGGAGGAAAACGCAAAGACCAGGGTATAAATCCAGATCGCTAACGGTAGCAGCACCACAAAAGCCGCGGCAAACACCACACCGGAGGCCCAAACAATGCTCGGTGCAGCCCCCAGGTATCCCGTCAATATGCCGATCCCTAGCAAGCTGGGGCGATGCCGTTTAAACAGCTCCATGCGCTCTTCCTGAGTCGCATGCTCTGCCAAGGCATCGAATGCCATGACCCTGTAGCTCAGCCAGCCCCAAATCAATGGCGGCAGCACCAGCACAAGAGGTGGCACCAGCCAGAGGGGCATAGAGACCACCAAAGCCACCAGCGCCATCAGCGTGGACGCGATGGACCAAAGCAGGCCAGAGAGGAAAGTCCCCCCTCGCTTACGCATCAGCTGTGGAAATCGCCTGGCAGCCACCATGTTGACCAAGGCAGGCGTCATGAGCAGTGCGACCCCCAGGAGTGACAACATAACCAGAACAGGAGACACCAGTAGCACCAGCATCAGCGGCGCCAGCCAGTTCAGCACGCTCGACACGCCCCAGGCTTCCAGCCATGTCAAAACACTGGACAAGAGGGAGGAGCCATCCAGCAATCGGGTCATTGCAGCGACGGCGCTATCCCAATAAAAGTGATGCGACACCAACGCCAAAATCGCCATCAATACCAGCGGCGCCGCAGACAGCAGCATGACGCGTGGGCGCAAACAATATGCGGCAGCACGCCAAAAGGAATCAAAAAGCAGACCCATAGCGCGAGCATAACGCGCCTGCAGAAAAGCCTTGAATACGCCTACGCGCGTCCCAACAAACGCAACACACCACGCCATTGCTGCGACCAGAATCCCCGCCCATAGTCACGTACCCTGCCATTGGCGTCGGGCTCGATCTGATCGCGGACTCCAGTGGGGTCATAGCGCTGTTCAAAATTAGCGGTCCCCATCAACATGTCCCACCAGGGTAAGAGCACGCCAAAATTGTGGCCACCCAGCACGACATGTTTTGCCGATACAACCTGTCCATCCGCACCACGGCGGGCGTCCTTCACAGTTTCATGGCCGATACCGATGCTGTGATGCAAGCGGTGGAATCGCGGGCTCACCCAAAGGCGCTCACCAATCACTCCAAACCACACCCGTAGGTTGGCATGCTGAAAGCTCTCGCTCAACTGGGCAATCGCCACGATCGCAATGAACTGGGCAGGCGCAACGCCAATGCACTGTGCAACGACCACCCAAATGACATCCCGCAATACGTCATCCAACAAGTGATTGCGGTTATCGGTCCACACGGTCATTTGCCGCTGCGAATGATGCAGGGCGTGCAGCTTCCACCACCATTCAAAATGGTGTTGACCTCGGTGGATCCAGTAGTCCACAAAGTCGAATACCACCAAGTAAATGATCAAGCTGACCCAAGGAATGTCTGTCCAACCTGGCAGCAAGCCATCTAGTTGCAAAGGGCTGAAACCCACCAGTCTCAACACGCCAAACAGCGAGTCCATCACTGGCGCCAAAAGAAAGAACATCGCGACGCGGAACAGCCCTAGTCGATGGATCAAGGTGTAAAGCACATCCACACGCACCGCAGTGCGATCCACCACCAGCTCTACAGGCCGCCATTTCTGCAAGGGCCCAATCACCAGACAAATCACTGCAATTTGAAGCACGCCAACCAATAGCCAACCTGCGGCGTCGTAACCTGACTCAAGGATGCCCCCAAAGCCCATCGCAAACAAAAGCGGCTGCATGACGCTTTCAAAAATCCACTGCTGCGCGGCATCAAAAATACTGGCAACCCATTCCATAAAACAGCGACCTCAATTTCTTTCAACGCAAGGGACCGCAAAGAATCATCGACGATCAACAAAACCAAGCTGGGGGTGTTCTCTCAATGTCTTAAAGCAAAACCCCTTTTGCTTCAGCCCCAAGATCAAAGGCTCCAACACGGCGGGAGCCCAGGGCTCTTGCCGTGACCAGATTCCAAGGTGGGCCATCAAAATATCGCCACTGCGTATATCCCGCAGAGCCTGGGCAAGCAACTTGGCGTTACCAAACTTTTCGCTGGGCAGTTCATCACCCAAAAAACCTGCTTTAGCCCAGCCTACGTGGCTGTAGCCGCAGGATTTTGCGGCCTGCTCCAATGCCGGGGAGAGCTTTCCACCAGGCGCCCGGAACAGTGGCAAGGTCGCCCGCCCGGTGAGAGCTTCAAGTCGTTGTGAAGCTTGTGTGAGTTCAGAGCAATAGGCTGCGGTGTTCATCACAAAAGATTCGCCTTGGCGAGGCCCTGCCGAAGGCTTGACCCTGAAGGCAGACGCGCTCACGTCCGATTGCCAATAAACGTGGTTAAAGGTGTGTGAGGCAAACGCATGCCCCTCTTTTGCCCGATCACGCCACCAAGGAGCCCAATAGTCCCCAAGGCTGCCATCGCCTTCCTTGGTTTTCTCATTCGCCGCGAAAAAAGTGACCAGCACCTTGTGTCTCGCCAACACCTCCGCGATCAATGGGGCCACGCCCATGTGGCCCGTATCAAATGTCAAATAAAGCGGCTGACGACAAGGCTCGACGGACGTTGCAAAGACTGAAGAAGCAAACAACATTCCGCAAGACAGCAAAGGCACCACCAAGGCTCGCATGCTGAACTACTCTTTGCGCGTGTCAACGCGGTGCGTGCTGCAAAGTCCAGACGCCATGGGGCGACTTGCCCACCGGAACCTGGCGGACGACTTTTTTCTCAACGGTGTCTACGACCGACAGCTTCTTCGCCCAGCGGGAACTCACATAAATATATCGACCGTCTGCAGACACGTCCATGCAATCGGGGCCACCAGGAACTGAATAGCTCTCAACCACCTCCTGGCGTTGCATATCAATCTTGCTGATCGTATTGGCCACCCGATTGCTCACATACAGGTGCTTGCCGTCCCCTGTCGCGCGAAAAGCATGAGCGCCACTGCCCGTCTTGATCTTCTTGATGCTCTGAGGCTGCAACGCAGACACGTCAAAGACCTCCACACTGTCACTGCCAGTCAGCCCGACGAATAGCTTTTTGTCATCTGCGCTGCCATATACATCGGCAGGCATAGGTCCGGTCTTGATCCGCCACTTGATGGACTGTGAAGCGATGTCCATTGCAACCAGCTCGTCACTGTCCTGCATCGTGACGTAAGCCGTGGTGCTTTTGCTATCAATCCAAACATGGCTAGGGGTGCGTGAGGTGGCAACCCGCTTCACCAAGGTCAAATCCTTGCCATCCCATTTATAAAAATCCACGTGATTCAAGCGGTTGGCAGCCGTAACCAACCACTTCATGTCTGGCGTAAAACGCAACTGGTAGGGGTCAACAATGTCACGGACTGTCCGCTGCACTTCTGCAGTACGAGGATCGATAAACGTCAAGGTGTCGCTCAGGGCATTCGCAATGATCAGCGAACGCTCATCGGGCGTCAGATACAGGTGATGCGGCTCCTTACCGGTAGCAATCCGCTGTGTCTCGGTCCAGGTGTCTGGGTTGATCACACTGACGTTTGCATCCAACGAGTTGAGCACAAACAATGGAGGGGACTGAGCTGCGAACACTGACACAGAGAGCAGTGTCGATGCCAAAAAGACGGGGACAAAACGGAAAGAGACAGAAAAACCCACAAGCTACCTTTTGAATAAACGCACTCTGAGCATGCAAAGCACGTGCAATGTTCACAGACTTCATGAAACCAATCACGCGTGGAAGCCCAACTCTTTCAGATGGGTTGCATCCAGCCACATCCAATCGCCGGGCTTCATCGACTCAGGCAAAATCAGCGCTCCAATCTGCGACCGGTGCAACCGCTCCACACGATTCCCCACCGCGGCAAGCATTCGTTTGACTTGATGGTACTTGCCTTCGAGCAAAGTGAGCTTCAAATGCGTCAAACCTACCATCTGAGCCGCGGCGGCTCTCACAGGCACGGGATCATCATCCAAAACCACGCCACTTAACAGGCGTTCAATCTGATTTTCATCAAGAGGGTGCTTTGTTGAGACCTCGTAAACCTTAGGCACATGCTTTTTAGGCGAGGTCATCCGATGGATGAACTGCCCATCATCACTGAGCAGTAGCAAACCGGTAGTGTCCTGGTCTAGGCGCCCAACCGCCTGGACACCTTGAATCGCATTTTTGTTGGGTCGCTGCCTTAGCGGGGCAGGCAAGAGCGTGTAAACGCTGGGGTGCATTGAAGGTTTTTGGGAGCACTCTGTACCCTCGGGCTTGTATAACAGAATGTAAGCCTTCTCACACCATGGCCACTCAACCCCCTGTACACGTAACCGCAAATCCCTGGGATTGAAATCCCGGGTTGAATCGGTAATCAACTCAAAACTGTCAGAGGAAGGAACAGAGGCAACCGACACCCATCCTTGCTGAACCAACCCGGCACACACGCGACGCGTACCGAATCCCTGAGAAAAAAGAATATCTTGTAACTGCATTGCGCTTCGGACTTGCCATTTATTGCAAATTCAATACCCATAACGCAAAACCCCCCAATCCTTATGGACTGGGGGGTATTGGGGCTATAAGAGCCTGACGATGACCTACTTTCACACGGGAACCCGCACTATCATCGGCGCAAAGTCGTTTCACTGTCCTGTTCGGGATGGGAAGGAGTGGTACCAACTTGCTATGGTCATCAGGCATAACTTGGTGCTGTGCTGTTCGTGGAACAGCCTAGCGAATTCATAGAGTTTGGAATCAGATTTTATGTGTTTTGACTGCGTCAACTTGGCATAACAATCTTTGAGCTTTGCACACAACCGTTAGTTGGGTGCGCTGGCTATCAAAGTTATAGGGTCAAGCCTCACGAGCAATTAGTATCAGTTAGCTTAACGCATTACTGCGCTTCCACACCTGACCTATCAACGTCCTGGTCTTGAACGACTCTTTAGGGGGCTCAAGGCCCCGGCAGATCTCATCTTGAAACGAGTTTCCCGCTTAGATGCTTTCAGCGGTTATCTCTTCCACACTTAGCTACTCGGCAATGCCACTGGCGTGACAACCGATACACCAGAGGTGTGTCCACTCCGGTCCTCTCGTACTAGGAGCAGGCTTCCTCAAATCTGCAGCGCCCACGGAAGATAGGGACCAAACTGTCTCACGACGTTTTAAACCCAGCTCACGTACCTCTTTAAATGGCGAACAGCCATACCCTTGGGACCGGCTACAGCCCCAGGATGAGATGAGCCGACATCGAGGTGCCAAACACCGCCGTCGATATGAACTCTTGGGCGGTATCAGCCTGTTATCCCCAGAGTACCTTTTATCCGTTGAGCGATGGCCCTTCCATACAGAACCACCGGATCACTATGTCCTGCTTTCGCATCTGCTCGACTTGTCAGTCTCGCAGTTAAGCACGCTTATGCCATTGCACTATCGTCACGATGTCCGACCGTAACTAGCGTACCTTCGAACTCCTCCGTTACGCTTTGGGAGGAGACCGCCCCAGTCAAACTGCCTACCATGCACTGTCCCCGATCCAGATAATGGACCTAGGTTAGAACCTCAAACACACCAGGGTGGTATTTCAACGTTGGCTCCATGAGATCTAGCGACCTCACTTCAAAGCCTCCCACCTATCCTACACAGATCTGTTCAAAGTCCAATACAAAGCTACAGTAAAGGTTCATGGGGTCTTTCCGTCTTTCCGCGGGGAGATTGCATCATCACAAACATTTCAACTTCGCTGAGTCTCAGGAGGAGACAGTGTGGCCATCGTTACGCCATTCGTGCAGGTCGGAACTTACCCGACAAGGAATTTCGCTACCTTAGGACCGTTATAGTTACGGCCGCCGTTTACTGGGACTTCAATCAAGAGCTTGCACCCCATCATTTAATCTTCCAGCACCGGGCAGGCGTCACACCCTATACGTCCACTTTCGTGTTTGCAGAGTGCTGTGTTTTTATTAAACAGTCGCAGCCACCGATTTTTTGCAACCCCTTTTGGCTCCCTCTGTACGAGTTCACCTACTTGGGGCATACCTTCTCCCGAAGTTACGGTATCAATTTGCCGAGTTCCTTCTCCTGAGTTCTCTCAAGCGCCTTAGAATACTCATCTCGCGCACCAGTGTCGGTTTGCGGTACGGTCGTCAATAGCTGAAGCTTAGTGGCTTTTCCTGGAAGCAGGGTATCACTCACTTCGTCTGCAAGCAGACTCGTTATCACCCCTCATCTAAGCCCGGCGGATTTGCCTACCAGGCACGACTACAGGCTTGAACCAACATATCCAACAGTTGGCTGAGCTAACCTTCTCCGTCCCCACATCGCACTATTGATCGGTACAGGAATATTGACCTGTTTCCCATCAGCTACGCATCTCTGCCTCGCCTTAGGGGCCGACTCACTCTACGCCGATGAACGTTGCGTAGAAAACCTTGCGCTTACGGCGAGGGGGCTTTTCACCCCCTTTAACGCTACTCATGTCAGCATTCGCACTTCTGATACCTCCAGCATCCGTTACCAGACACCTTCACAGGCCTACAGAACGCTCTCCTACCACGTGCAATAAATTGCACATCCGCAGCTTCGGTAACTGGCTTAGCCCCGTTACATCTTCCGCGCAGGACGACTCGATCAGTGAGCTATTACGCTTTCTTTAAATGATGGCTGCTTCTAAGCCAACATCCTGACTGTTTTAGCCTTCCCACTTCGTTTCCCACTTAGCCAATTTTAGGGACCTTAGCTGGCGGTCTGGGTTGTTTCCCTCTTGAGTCCGGACGTTAGCACCCGGTGCTCTGTCTCCCAAGCTGTACTCGTCGGTATTCGGAGTTTGCATAGGTTTGGTAAGTCGCCATGACCCCCTAGCCTAAACAGTGCTCTACCCCCGACGGTAATACTTGAGGCACTACCTAAATAGTTTTCGGAGAGAACCAGCTATTTCCAAGTTTGTTTAGCCTTTCACCCCTATCCACAGCTCATCCCCTAGTTTTGCAACACTAGTGGGTTCGGACCTCCAGTACCTGTTACGGCACCTTCATCCTGGCCATGGATAGATCACTTGGTTTCGGGTCTACACCCAGCGACTGATTCGCCCTATTCGGACTCGATTTCTCTACGGCTTCCCTATTCGGTTAACCTTGCCACTGAATGTAAGTCGCTGACCCATTATACAAAAGGTACGCAGTCACCCTTGCGGGCTCCTACTTTTTGTAAGCATGCGGTTTCAGGATCTATTTCACTCCCCTCCCGGGGTTCTTTTCGCCTTTCCCTCACGGTACTGGTTCACTATCGGTCGATTACGAGTATTTAGCCTTGGAGGATGGTCCCCCCATATTCAGACAGGATTTCTCGTGTCCCGCCCTACTTTTCTCTAACTTAGTACCACACGTCTGTTTTCGCATACAGGGCTATCACCTGCTATGGCCGAACTTTCCATTCCGTTTTGCTAACAGTCGTGCTATCACTAGAAGGCTCTTCCGATTTCGCTCGCCACTACTTTCGGAATCTCGGTTGATGTCTTTTCCTCGAGCTACTGAGA